>JBDUBS010000151.1:0-2549 GCA_040003875.1 Acidimicrobiia bacterium
TGGTGCTCGTCGACGGCCGTGACCTGTTCTGGTGGGGGGTCCGCACCCCGGTCGCACTCGACCGGTTGCGGCACACGTTGGCGGCCCCGCGGTAGCCGGACGCCCACCCTCCGCGCGATCCGCCGGTTCAGAAGCGCAGTTTTTCGAGAATCAGACCTTCGGCCTTGGCGCGACGACGCTCCGATTCCCTACAGTGCCTGACCTCACGGAGAACGAGGGCCACATTGACCACAACAAGATCATCAACAACATGTACAACGACCATCGGGCGGCCCGCAGGCGACGAGCACCCGGGGTTCACCGAGATCGCCTTGGCCGGCGCTGAGATGATCGATCTCGCACCCGAGATCTACCGCCAGCGCCTCGTGATCGAGGGCACTCCAGCGGCGCCGATCGCGGCCGATGCCATCTCGGCGTACCTGCGCGGACTGAGCACCGAGTGCGGGATGGTCACGCTCATCGAGCCGGTCACGCACCGCTCGGAGCGCTACGGGTGGGCCGGCTGGATCCACTGGGAGACGTCCGGCGCGCACTTCTACGCGTGGGAGACCCCGAAGCTGTTCTTCAGTGTCGACATCTACACGTGCAAGGCATTCGATCCGGTCGGGGCGGTCGACTTCACGCGCGACTTCTTCCGCGCCTCGGTGACGGTGGCGAAGGAGTTCTGATGGCGGAGCTCGATCTCGTCCGGGAGGAGCTCCGGGAGCTTGCGACGCCGGTGATCGAGGCCGCCGGGAGTCCGGACGAGCCGTTCGGCATCTACATCTTCTCGGCGGACCAGCCGGAGTCCGAGCTCGCCCGTCACATCGAGCGCACCGTCTTCGACGAGACCTTCGGCAACCCCTCGGAGTTGCTCGACGCCGAGTACCTCCCGTACGAGGGAACAACCCTCTTCTACACGGTGCTCGACCACCGTCGTCGGCTGCCCGCGGGGATGATGCGCATCATCCTCCCGTCGGACCTCGGGCTGAAGACGTTCCAGGTGATCCGCGACGCGTGGTCGGCCGACATCGACGCCACGTTGACGCGTAGCAAGTTCGTCGAGAACCTCGACCTCGCGTGGGACGTCACGACGCTGGCCGTCGGTGGGGAGTACCGGGGCAAGGCGACCGACGGACTCATCAGCCTCGGGCTGTACCAGACCTTGGTGCGCTCGGTCGTCGAGGGTGGCGGGCGCTGGTTGGTGACGATCCTCGACATGAAGCCGCTCGAGCTGATCCAGACGTTCACGCACAACGCGTTCCGGGGGTTCGACGGTCTGGAGGCGCGCAGCTATCTCGACTCGCCGCTCAGCATCCCGATGTTCACCGACATCTGGGAATGGAGGCACCGGATCCTTGCCGCCGACGCCGACACCTATGCGTTGCTCTTCGACGGGATCGGGATCGAGCCCGCCATGCGACCGCCGGAGTGGGCGCCGTTGCTGCGGGCGTTGGGCCGGGAGCCTGCTCGCCCGGCGATGGTCAGGGGTTAGCCGGCCACGCTCCGCACCGCGCTCAAGTGCGTCGGCGCGCCGGCGTTGAGCCGGGCCACGATCGCGGGGATCTGGTCGGCCGAGGCCGGGCGGGAGAACAGATAGCCCTGGGCCTCGTCGCATCCGAGCGCGCGGAGCCGTTCGTGCTGGGCTTCGGTCTCGACCCCCTCGGCGATGGTCTCGACCTCGAGCGCTCCGGCCATGGCCACGATCGCGGCGATGAGCGTCTCCTCGGCGGTGTCCTCGCGGTCGAGGTCGTCGACGAACGCACGGTCGATCTTCACTGCGTCGACGGGGAAGCGTCGGAGGTACGCGAGCGACGAGTAGCCGGTGCCGAAGTCGTCGATCGCGATGTTCACGCCGAGGCCCTTCAGCTGGGTGAGGAGTGCGGCTGCGCTCGCCGGGTTCTCCATCAGGGTGCTCTCGGTGAGCTCGAGCGTCACCGACTCGGCCGGAACCCCCGAATCCTGGATCGCACGCTGCACCCGGTCGACCACTTGGTGATCGCGGAGCTGACGCGCCGACACGTTCACGGCCATCGACAGTTTGGACCCGCGTGGCAGATCGCGCCGCCACGCCGCGAGCTGGACGAGCGCTTCGTGCAGTACCCACGCGCCGATGTCGACGATCAGCCCGGTGTCCTCCGCGACCGGCACGAACGAGAGGGGCGGGATCTGCCCCCATGTCGGGTGCTCCCACCGCAGCAGCGCCTCGAAGCCGGTGATCCGGCCCGTGACCAGATCGATGATGGGCTGGTAGTGCAATGCGAGCTCGTTGCGGGCCACTGCGTGGTGGAGATCGCGTTCGAGGGCCAACCGACGGGACGCGCGGTCGCGCATCGACCCGTCGAACGCCGCGACCCCGTCGCGGCCCGCGTCCTTGGCCTGGTACATCGCGGTGTCGGCGTCACGCACCATGGCCTCGCCGTCCACGGCGGAGTCGCGGCCGTCGGCCACCGCCACGCCGATCGAGATCGACGACGCGATCTCGGAATCGCGGACCTCGAACGGTTCGGCGAGGCGGCGGCGGGTGCGGTCGGCGACCTCGAGCGCCTCCGGTTCGCTGCGCAGGCCCG
>JBDUBS010000253.1:0-2543 GCA_040003875.1 Acidimicrobiia bacterium
AGCTTGCCGGAGAAGAGCCAGTCGGCGAGCGACGCCATCGAGTTGTTGAACGCGAGCGTGCCGCCCACGCCCTTGGGCGCGTCGGGTGACGCGGCGGGATTCGTCGACGATGAGCCGATGTGCATGCACAACGTGACGCCCGTGTCGTTGCACACGTCGAGCACCGGATCCCACTGGCCGGTGTGGATACTCGGCAGCCCGAGATGCGTGGGCAGTTCCGAGAAACAGAAGGCACGCACCCCGCGATCGCCGTTGCGTTGGATCTCCGCAGCCGCGAGTTCCACGTCCCAGAGCGGCATGATGCAAAGCGGAATGTTCACGCCCTGCGACGGCGCACACCACTCCTCCACCATCCAGTCGTTGTACGCCTTCACGCACGCGAGCCCGAGTTCACGATCGGGGTGCTCGTAGAAGGTCTGCCCACAGAACCGTGGGAACGTGGGGAACGGCAACGAACCGTCGACCCAGTTCCGTTCGAAATCGACCATCCGCGCGTCGCGGTCGTAACAACCGGGCCGCATCTCGTCGTAGGTGAGCGCCTCCATGACCATCTTCGTGCGATCGAACTTGGTGAGGTCACCACCGGGGGTGGCGTCAAGGGGGATGGCAACAAACCTCTTGTGGACGTAGATGAGCTTGTCGTCGAAGTACCACGCGTCCCCCCAGAGGCCGTCGGGCTCCTCGCTCATCTCGTAACGCGCGCCGGGCAGGTGACGGAAGGGGCCCCACCGTTTCCGCTCGACGCGCGGCCCGCGCGCTCGATGCTTCTCCGGCAACCACGACTGCCAGACGTGCGGGGGTTCCACCACGTGATCGTCGACGCTGACGATCTTCGGCAAGACGCGATCCGGTGTGGTCGTCATGGCGTCGGACTGTACCTGACGTCGGTGTCAGGTACCGCGGGCAGCGGCGACACGGCGCGGCGGCACGACGACCACCGCGCACCGACACCTTCGATCGCGTTGGGCGGCGGCATCGAGCGCGCGCAGCCGGTGCAGGTCGCGAGCCGGGATGCCCGACGTCCCGGTGAGCAGCGAGACGAAGAGGGTCGAATCAAGATCTAACGTGCGGCCGGGCGCCGTCGCCGCGAGCCGCTTGCCGATCCGCGCTTGGAGGTCGGCAAGCTCCCGCTCCCGACCCGGTGACAGAGGCGTTCGGGCCGCGAGCAGGCGGGCACCGGGAAGGGCCAAGAGTTCGGGGATGCGGGATCCGTCCTCGGTGACGAACCAGGTCTCGACATCCGCCGACCGCGCGATCGTCCGATCGGCTCCGAAGATCCGGCCGAGTTCCGGATCGACCCGCACGTCGACCCCGCGGCGGTCCAACTCGTTCACCACGCCGTCGGACAAACTCGGGAGCGAGGACCCGACCGCGCGCACCCGAACCGGGCCCCGCGGTCGCGGCCAGCGATCGATCCGGCTGACCACCGACTGGAGATCGGGCTCCCGGTACGCAAGGAACTGCGACGGTCCCCGCACGACCGCGACCGTCATCGCGATCGTGCTCCCGGCGATCGCGGCCACGGTGACCAGCGCCATCGCCCGCCGGGCGGTACCCGCCCGGCGCGCCCGTCGCAACACCACCGTCACCACCGACGAGAGACACGCGGTCGCGAGAAACGCGGCAAGGACTGCTCGCCACTGAAACGTATAGGCGCGCGGCTCGTCGGCGCCGGAGATCGCGAGCACCCCGACCACCACCATCAGCACCGCCAGACCGAGCAGCCGCGCGTCGTCCCGATCCCGGCTCGACCGCACCGCGACCGTCGCCACCACGACCATCACCAGCGGAACCATCAGCCACGCCGGGGACGCGGGGACTGCGTGGCCGGTGAAGAACTCGATGCGATGCGCGCCGCCGATCCATGGCGGCACCCACCGGAACTCGTCAGCCGTGAAGCGCACCGCATCGCCCAGCCCAACCGACGCGTGCCCGGCGGCGAAGTAACTCACGATCTTCCCGAGGTTGCCGGACCAGTGGAGCACCAGGTCGAGAACCGGTGCTGCCCACGTGACGCCCCACACGAGCGCGCACCACCCGACGGTTCGCCGGAATCGCGGCGGACCCACCCCCGTGCGTCGAGCGTCGATGACCATCCACATCGCCGCGTACGCGAACCCGACGATCACCAACGGCGCGTACCCGAGGTGCGTCGACACGACGATGGTCGCGGCGATCGACATCCCGACCAGTTGTCGGCTCTCGCCGCGGGCGACGAACACGGTGAGGAACAGGAACACGATGAAGAATGGGACGGGAATGTGCAGGTTCCACGGTTCGCGGAACAGCCACTGGTCCGACGCCAGGTACGTGCACGAACACACCAGTCCGGCCGCAAGCAGCCAACGGATCCCGCGTCGCGCGGTCGCGACTCCGAGCCACGCCAACGCGACGGCCTGCATGACCGCGCCGCCGATCCTTGTCGCCCACGGCGCATGGCCGGTGGCCCAAGAGAGCGGCGCCATGGCCCAGAACATGATCGGACCGGGATGGTTCCATCCGGGACGGCTGTAGAGGCCGGTGAGCGGCGAGTTGACTGTGAA
>JBDUBS010000382.1:0-2538 GCA_040003875.1 Acidimicrobiia bacterium
CTGCGGATCGTGGGCCGGCTCAAGGAGATGTACATCCGCGGCGGGTACAACGTGTATCCCGCCGAGGTCGAGGCCGCGCTCGGCGAACACCCCGCGGTGGCGCAGGCGGCGGTCATCGGCGTTGCCCGCCCCGTGCTCGGCGAAATCGGCGTCGCGTTCGTGGTACCGACTGGCGAGCCACCCGATCTCGCGACGTTGCGCGACTGGTGTCGCGACCGCATCGCCGACTACAAGGCACCCGACGAGCTCGTCATCCTCGACTCGCTCCCCCTCAACGCGACCAGCAAGGTCGACAAGACCGCCCTCGCGGCAATGGAGTACTGACATGGCCATTCAGGAAGTCGGATCGGGCGACACCCGGGTCAAGCCCATCAAGTTGGGCGGCGCGCTCGTCACCATCGTCGAGCCCCACCGCGGCCATGAGGTCGACTACAACCGCTGGTACGAGCGCGACCACTTCTACGCCGGTTGCATGATCGGTGCCTGGACCATCAGCGGTACCCGGTACGTGGCCACCCGCGCCCACAAGGACGTCCGATTCCCGGCGGAGTCCCCCGTCGCCTCGCCCGTCGACCAGGGCTCCTACGTCGCGATCTACTGGGTGCTCGCCGGCAAGTTCGGCGAGTGGATGAAGTGGGGCACCGACCAGGTCAACTGGCTGCACGACAACGACCGCATGTTCGAAGACCGCGACCATGTGCACACGGCGATGTACAAGCTCCGTGGCGAGGCCCATGCCGACGCCGACGGTGTGCCCGTGGAACTCGCGCTCGACCGCGGCTACCCCGGTCTCGTGGTGATGATGGCCGAACCGCCCGAGGGCGCCGACGCCGCGTGGTTGACCGACTGGGTCAGCGCCCGCCCCACTGGCCCCGCCGACCAGGTCACCGCGCTCACTTCGGTGCCGCTGCTCGCCAACGCCCCCAAGGACGTGCCGCTCACACCCGAGACGGAGCGCGTGACGCTCCTGTGGTGGAGTGAGCGCGATCCGCTCGAGGACTGGCCCGCGTACGAGACGTTCGCCGCCGACCTCGCCACCACCGGCGGTCAGGTCGTGTTCGCGGCACCGTTCGTCAAGACCGTACCGGGCACCGACGAATACACCGACCAGCTCTGGTGATGGACGATCCCGACGAACCGGTCGAGCAAGAACCCGACGTCCGGTTCACGTTCGCGAACGAACGGACGTTCCTCGCCTGGAACCGCACCGCCCTCGCCCTGATCGCGACGGGCGTCGCCGCCACGCAGCTGCTCCCGAAGTTCGACGTGGACTTCGGCCGCCGGATCCTCGGGATTCCGCTCATCGCCCTGGGCGCGCTCCTCGCGATCACCAGCTACCAGTTCTGGACGCGGAACCAGACCGCCATACGACGCGGTGAACCGCTGCCACGCTCGCCGATGCCCCAGGTCCTCGCGATCGGGATCGGCATCGTCGCGATCATCGCCGTCTTCCTCTCCGCCTTCGAGAACTGATGCAGGGGATCGCGCCCGACGACGACGGACTCTCGCCGGAGCGCACTGTCCTCGCCTGGAACCGCAGCGGGATGGCATTCCTCATCGCGATCGCCGCCCTCGGTCGCAAGATCTGGCCGATCGACCGTGCCAACCACGGCTGGGTCCTCGCCGCGCTCGGTATCGCTACTGCGGCCTTCGTCGGCAGCCTGTTCCTCGCATCACGCCTGCGCACCCGCGCGCGGTATTCGGGCCACACAATCGACCCGAGGGCGTTTCGGCTGATCAGCGCAGGAACCGTGGTCCTCGCAATGGCGGCGTTCGCGCTGGCGTTGTTCCCGGCCTAGGAACGGTTGAGGCGCGGCAGCACTTCGGCCGCGAACAACTCGAGGCTCTGCCACGCCAGCTTCGGCGGCAGGCCGCCGGCAAGCGGGTTGAACGTGAGCGCGCCGCCCTGCACCACGTCCTGGGCGGCGGCGACGATGTCGTCGGGAGTGCCGACGAGCACCTGCGGAGAGGCTCGGAGTTCGTCGAGCGTCGCCGCGGTCACCATCGGGGCCGAGTGCTGACCGCCGGTCTGGATCGCCGCGTAGGTCTGCGCCTCGTGCAGGACGTACGGGCCGATCTCGGCCCACGCCGCATCCGGATCGTGCGACAGATGGATGAACGTCGGCCCTGAGGGTCGCATGACGTACCCGCCCTCGAACCCGGTCTTCGCCGCCTCGTCGCGATACCAGTCCGCCAACTGCGGATCGCCGTGCATCGGCATCATCGGCAGCCGTAACCGGGCCGCGCGCCGGGCCGCCGCTTCGACACCGCCGCCCACCAGGATGGGCGGGTGCGGGTCGGTGAACGGCTTCGGCGTGACCTGCACCTCGCGTCCCTGGTAGATGAACGGCTCGCCGGTGAAGGCCTGCTGCAGGACCCGGATCTTCGCCTCCAGTGTCTTGCCGCGGAGCTTCACGTCCTCGCCCGCCATCACGAACTCCTCGGGCCGGTACCCCGCGCCGAGGACGGTCCACACGCGGCCGCGGCTCAGGTGGTCGAGGACCACGAGCTGCTCGGCGATGCGGATCGGGTCGTGCA
>JBDUBS010000306.1:0-2537 GCA_040003875.1 Acidimicrobiia bacterium
GGCGGTGGACGCGGGACGCGTCGGGTGATGCGCCGCCGGGCCCGAGCGGCCCTTCAGAGCGGGAGACCGGCGGTGGACGCGGGACGCGTCTCCATTACGGCTCCGTGAGTCTCCTGGCGGGGCAGGTTGCGGTCGTCACCGGCGGGGGAGGGGGGATCGGTCGCGCCATCGCCGAGCGGTTCGCGGCCGAGGGGGCCCGGGTGGTCGTCGCCGAGATCGATCCCGCGCGCGCTCGCGCGGTCGACGTCCTGGTCAACAACGTCGGCCACTACCTGGTGGCCGGCAACGACTTCCTCGGCCACGGTCCCGACGCGTGGGACGACCTCTACGCCACCAACCTGCGTCACGTGTTGCTCTGCACCCGGGCCTTCGTCGACGGCATGGTCGACCGGGGCCGGGGGAGCATCGTCAACGTGTCGTCGGTCGAGGGGTTCCGGGCGATCCCGAACCGGCCGGTGTACAGCGCGTTCAAGGCGGCGGTCACGGGTTTCACGCGGAGCCTCGCGGTCGATCTCGGCAACGCCGGCGTGCGGGTCAACGCGATCGCCCCCGACCTCACCGAGACGCTCCAGGTCCCGTACTCCGAGTGGGTGCGGGCCGACCAGGTGGACCGCATCCCGAGTTGGGTCCCGACCGGCCGGTTCGGCACCCCCGACGACATCGCCGGGGTCGCCCTGTTCCTCGCGTCCGATCTCGCCGGGTTCGTCACCGGCACCACGATCCACGCCGATGGCGGCTCGCTCGCTGCCGGCGGCTGGTTCCGTCGGCCCGACGGTTCCTGGACCAATCGGCCCATCGTGGGCTGACCAGGGTTCGGGATCGACCGGCGAAATCGTCCTGCGGACCCTTGTCACGGCCGCGGTCGGATAAGTACCCTTCGCGCCGATTCGCGAGCTTGGGGACGGGATGGCAGGGACGACATGGCGGTAGGTGCACGTCCGCCGCAGGTGGAGCGGCCGACCGAACCGGGATGGTGGTTCGCGACCGACGGTCGATGGTGGCCGCCGGAGACGCACCCGCCGGGAGGATTCGTCCCGCAGCAGGGCTATCAAGGCGGTGGCGGCAACGGCATGGGCGTCGCCGCGCTCGTGCTCGGGATCCTCGCCGTCGTGTTCGGTCTGACGTGGATTCTGGCGGTCCTCGCCGTCATCCTGGCGGTCATCGGTCTCGTGCTCGGCCTCGTGGCCCGCGGCCGCGCGGCCAGGTTCGGTCTGCCTGGCGGCCTCGCGCTCGCCGGTGTGATCCTCTCGATCATCGGCATTGTCTTGGGGGGCTACGGATTCTGGCTCCAGAACCGGGTGGCCACAGCAGTGACCGACATCTTCACCCACCTGCCCGTCGATGCCGACGCAACTGCAAACGGGGTCCGCGTGATGCACTGCAACACGACCGCCAACGGTACGCCCCGGGCGGACGGGACATTGGTGAACAACAGTTCGATCAAGGAAACACTGCGCGTCACCATCCGGTTCGTCGGCTCGTTCGGCGCGGAACAGTCCTCGGGCAGTGCGACGATCCGCGACGTCGAACCGGGCCACACGGCTGACTGGTCGGTGACCGGCTACGGCGATGTCGCGCCGGTGTCGTGCGAGATCGAGTCCGGCGGTCAGGCGATTCTCCCGTCGACCACTGGCCCGATCCAGCCGGTGGCGCCCGCAGGTTGACTGCCGCGTTCGGGCCTCACGCGGCCCGAACCGATCCTTCATGAAGTGCTGACAACCCGGGGTGAAGCTCGGATCGCCGTCTCCGTTCGAAGGTCAGCCATGCCGGTGCTCGCTCGTCGTCTGTCGCCCGCAGCCCGCACCATCGCCACGCGCCGAGGCGCGGTGATCCTCGTCGCCGTCGTCCTCGGTGGGCTACTGGCGGCGTGTTTCCCCACTGCTCCGGTCACGCCGGTGGCGTCGGTCGAGCACTCGCAGTTCGAGGGGTTCGACGTCGTCTCCTCGATTCCCGAACACCCCCAGGGTCTGGTGTTCCTGTTCCACGGCCACTACGGCAGCGCCAACTTCGCCGAGAAGGTCGAGACGGTCGACGTCCTGAACCGGCTCACGGCGCGCGGTTATGGGTACGTGAGCACCGACAGCACCGACCGGACGAACCGCCAGTGGGACCTCGGCAGCCTCTCGCTCACCGCGAACCCCGACCTGGCGCGACTCGCCCGTCTCCACGCGCATCTCGTGGCCAAGAACGTGATCACCGCCAGCACACCGTTGCTCGCGATCGGGATGTCGAACGGTGGCGCGTTCACGGGGGTCTTCGTGACCGCGTTCGCGTCGGCCGGGTATCCGGTGCGGGCCGCGTGGATCTCGAATGCTCCGGTCACGTCCGCAGTCCTGGCCGCCGGCGGACTCCGGGTGCCCACCATCTTCACGGTCGCGGCCAACGACAGCGTGGTCAACACGCCGCGGATCACGTCCCAACAGCAGGACGTCGCGGGCGCTGGGGTCCGCACCGAGTTGCACACACAAACCGAGTCGCCACTCAGTGCGATCCGGTTCCGGCGTATCCCCGGCATGACGCAGCCCATCACCACGTCG
>JBDUBS010000436.1:0-2535 GCA_040003875.1 Acidimicrobiia bacterium
GGGGACGCGGGGTCATCGGAGACTCCTCGAGGATCCGAGCACCGCATTCACGGGACCCTCGTTCGGAAGGGGCTTCGTCATCGCTGCACCTCGCCGTTCCTCGACCTCATGTTCCCGTGCATGCTCCGGGCCGATTCGGCACCCGCGCGGGCCTCCCACGTCCAGAGGATGCACGACCCGAGCTGACCGTACGCTGAAGGTTCGCGGAACGGGCCGACCCGCCACCGCCGTCTCGCGTCCGAATCGTCGCGCCGGCGTCGGTCACCGCCGGACCGAGACCACCGGACCGAGACCACCGGAGCGAGACCGTCGGAGCGGGC
This sequence comes from Acidimicrobiia bacterium, assembly GCA_040003875.1. Lineage (GTDB taxonomy): Bacteria > Actinomycetota > Acidimicrobiia > IMCC26256 > JAENVU01 > JAENVU01. Next base: position 321 of record JBDUBS010000436.1, read on the forward strand.
CTCAGGTCGGCGTGGGCCGGGACTTGCCGAGCGCGGCGCTGCGGTCCGCACGCGCCGCGACGAGCTCATCGTGACGCATCCACTGGTAGAGCACGATGCCGAGCGCGACGAGCCCGAAGAGCTCGCCGAAGGCCCAGAGCATCCCGGCGCCGAGCTGCTGGTCGCGCAGCGGATGCGTGGCCCACGCCGGCGCGACCTGCGCGTACCAGCCCGCGGCGAGCACACGCGTTCGTCCCAGCAATGCGACCCCCAGGAACGCGTGGAACGGGAGCACGACCGCGACGAACAACATGCGACCGCCGTAGCCGAATGAACGCGGCAGCGGGTCGACGCCGATCACGTAGGCCATGAACAGGCATCCGACCACCACGAAGTGCGCGTGGACCAGGACGTGGACCCAGCCGTTGCGCAACGACAGCGCGTACAGGCCCGTGAAGTAGAGAACGACGAGGGTGCCACCGAATACCACCCACACCAAGATCGGGTGGGTGAGCCACGCCAGGGTGCGGCTGTGCAGGATCCGCAGTGTGCGGGTCCGGGCGGCGCGATCGCTGGACTGGAGCAGCAGTGTGATCGGAGCGCCGAGCACGAGCAACAACGGCGCGACCATCCCGAGCAGGAGATGCTGGGCGACGTGCAGACTGAACCGGATCGTGTCGTACTGCGCGAATCCGGATTGCGTCGCGAACAGCACGATCGCGAGCCCCGACGCGAACGCCGCGGAACGACCCACAGGCCACCGGCGCCCTCGCGCCGCGAGCCTGCGCACGGCCGCCCCGTAGAGCACCCCGATCACGATCACGACCAGGAACAGCATGTCGGGGTGCCAGTTCCCGAGGAGCGACGACCACGATGGCCGGGCGACGGCCGATCCGACCGCGAGGACTGGCGCAAGGCCCACGAGCCGAGCGTAGCGGGGTGTGCCATCATCGCCCCATGAGCGACGGGGTCCTCACGACCGAGCGATCGCGACCACCGAGCCTCCTCGGTGTGGGGACCGTCGTCTGGCTCGCGTCGGAGCTCATGTTCTTTGGCGGGCTCTTCGCCGCGTACCTGACGTTGCAATCGAACGCCCGCGTCTGGCCTCCCGCGGATGTGCACCTCGAGCTGCTCGCGGCCACGATCGCGACACTCGTGCTGATCGCGTCGAGCGGGACCATGCACCTCGCCACCCGTGCGCGCGAGCAGGGCGACCGGCAGCTCATGCAGCGATGGCTGATCGTCACCGTGTCGCTCGGTGCGCTGTTCCTCGCCAACCAGGCGCGCGAGTTCTTCGTGCTCGACTTCTCGGTTTCCTCGAGCGGCTTCGGTTCGATGTACTACCTGATGACCGGCTTCCACGCGCTCCACGTGCTCGCGGGCCTCGTCCTCATCGTCGTCGCGATCGTCATCACCACGGGGCCCGGGAGCTTGGAACGGCGCGGCCCGATCGTCGAATCGGTCTCCTATTACTGGCATTTCGTCGACGTGGTGTGGATCCTCGTCTACGCGACCCTCTTCCTGCTGCGGTAACGGGATGCGACGCGCCGCGCTCCTGCTCGTGACCATCCTGCCCACGGCCGTGGTGTTCGCGGTGTTGACCGCCCGCAACGCCACGCCGTCGGCCGCGGCGACGACACCCGGTCCGCTGGTGGAGCGCGGCCGCGAGGTCTTCCTCACCGCGTGCACCAGCTGTCACGGGAGCCGCGGCCAGGGCACCGACCAGGGCCCGACCCTCGTCGGCGTCGGGGCCGCGGCCGCCGACTTCCAGCTCTCCACCGGCCGCATGCCCTTGGCCAACCCGAACGCGGTGCCGGTGCGCAAGCAGCCGGCGTTCGGTGCCGATCAGATCCGCGCGCTCGTCGCGTACGTCGCATCGCTCGGGCCCGGCACCCCGATCCCAGACGTCGACCCCGCGGCCGGAGAGCTCAGCAGGGGCGGCGAGCTGTTCCGCTCCAACTGCGCGGCATGTCACAGCGCCAGTGGCGTCGGCGGAGCCCTGAGCCTGGGCGCGGACGCGCCGTCACTCCGCTCGGCCACCGCCACCCAGGTCGGCGAGGCGATGCGCACTGGTCCCGGCCAGATGCCGGTGTTCGGCCCGGACACGCTCTCGAAGCACCAGGTCGATGAACTGGATAAGTTCACATGTATGGTCCGGGATCGTCTCAAGGAGGCTCCGCCCTCGCTGAGCAACGCCCCGACGCCGTTCTTGGACTGGGCAAGCCACAGCAATTTG
>JBDUBS010000687.1:0-2515 GCA_040003875.1 Acidimicrobiia bacterium
TTTGCGACGCAAAGTGGCTCGAGAAGGTAGGCCGTGCCCGTCGAACTGCACTCGATCCGCGTCGGGGGCCTCCTCGCGACCGACCGCCTTCGTCGGGGCGGAGCCCGTTGGATGATCCACGCAGCGATGCGCGACGATGCGGTCATGGCTCACGATCCGATCACGGCGGCGACGGTCCAGGACGCGCAGCACCTCGAACCGCACTTCGTGTTTCCCGACGCCGAGGCCGCGGCCGACGTGAAACTCGCGGCGCGTACCCGGCGCCCGAACGTCGCCCTCATCGTGTTCGACGACGTCGGGTGGGGTGACTTCGGGTGCTACGGCGGGGGAGTGGCCGTCGGTGCACCGACGCCGAATATCGACCGTCTCGCACGTGAGGGCAAGCTCCTCACCAGTTGCTACTCGGAGCCGAGCTGCACGCCGTCGCGCGCCAGCCTGATGACCGGGCGCCTCCCGATGCGGCACGGGCTCATGCGGCCGCCGATGTACGGCGAGGCCGGGGGACTCCAGGGCGAGGTGACCATCGCGCAGTTGCTCGCCGACGCCGGGTACGTGACCCAAGCCGTCGGCAAGTGGCACATGGGGGAGAACCGCGAGTCACAACCGCAGCACGTGGGCTTCGACGACTTCTACGGGTTCCTCTCGGTGTCCGACATGTATACGGAGTGGCGCGACCCCTATTTCTTCCCGGAGATCGTGTACTCCGAGGAACGCACGAAATGGATCGAGAATCAGCCCTTCAGCAAGTGTTTCGTCCACGCCGCGAAGGGCGGCGAGATCGAGGAGGTCGAGGAGGTCACGATCCCCGTCCTTGCCCTGCTCGACGACATGTGGTGCAAGTACTCGCAGGCGTTCATCGAGCGCATGGCGGGCGAGGACGCGCCATGGTTCCTCTACCACTGCACCCGCGGCACGCACTTCGACAACTACCCCCATCCCGACTTCCTCGGGAAGTCGCCCGCGAAGCATCCCTACAAGGACTCGATCGTCGAACTCGACGACATCGTCGGCCGCCTGGTGCAGACGCTCGAGGACACCGGTCAACTCGACGACACGATCGTCTTCATCACGTCGGACAACGGTCCCGAGATGGAGACCTGGCCCGACAGCGCGTACTCACCGTTCCGGTCGGCGAAGGGCAGCACCTGGGAAGGCGGCCAGCGCGTGCCGGGCGTCGTCTACTGGCGGGGCATGGTCGAACCCGGGCAGGCGACCGACGGCATCTTTTCCTTGCTCGACTGGTTTCCCACCCTGCTCCGGTTCGCGGGTGCGAGCGATGCCACGCCCGACGACCGGTACATCGACGGCGTGGATCAGACGTCGTTCCTCCTCGGCGACCAGGCGGAATCGAACCGCAAGTTCCTCTACTACTGGCTGGGTAACACGTTCTCGGCGGTGCGCTGCGGTGAGTACAAGATGATGCTGGCGTCCACCTCCGACGACGACCGTGACCTCCAGAACTCCGGCGGCTTCAGCGGCGTCACCCAGAAGTACACCTACTCGCGGCTGTACAACCTCTACCTGGACCCCAAGGAACAGCACTCGTACATGATCCGCAAGATCCCGTATCTCGACGCCTTCACCGCGGGCCTGGGTCAACATTTCCGGAGTTTCGGGAAGTACCCGGCCAAGGTTGTCGTGGGCGGTGTGGGATGAGCGCGCCTGCGGATGCTCCGGTGTCGCCCCGGTCGCCGTCCCGGTTCTCGCTCACGCCCGCCGTCGGGATCGCGTTGCTGGCGGACCTCGTGTGCATCGTGGTGTTCGTCGCCCTCGGGAAGGAGAACCACGGCGTACATCGCGGTGTCGGATGGTTCTTCAACGTGTGGTGGCCGCTGGCGGGCGGACTCGTTGTCGGTGCGCTGATCACGCGTCTGTACACGGCGACGGACCGGTGGCCGCTCCGACTCGTCGTCACCATCGCGATCACCGTGCTCGTCGGCGGTCCACTGCGGACAGTGACCGGCCGCGTGATGTACAGCGTGTTCACCCTCGTTGCGTTCGGGATGTTGAACTTGCTCACGTTCGGTTGGCGTCTGATGCGCGTGGCGGTGCGGCAGATGCGGGGCACGCCGGTAACGGCCCGATGAGCGCGGCCCGATGAGCGCGCGCCGATGACGCGCGCCTGATGCAGCCGTTCCTCACCGACCGGTTGCAGGGATTCGGGACGACGATCTTCGCGGAGATGTCGGCGCTCGCCCTCGCCACCGGCGCGGTCAACCTCGGACAGGGGTTCCCCGACACGGACGGGCCGGTGGCGATCGCCGACGCCGCGGTCGCCGCGATCCGGGCCGGTCACAACCAGTACCCACCGGGCATCGGCATCCCCGAGTTGCGGCGGGCCATCGCGGCCCACCAGCAGCATTGGTACGGCCTCGGGTACGACCCCGACACCGAGGTGCTCGTCACGACGGGGGCGACCGAAGCGATCGCGGCGGTGCTCATCGCGTTGTGTGCGGCGGACGACGAGGTCGTGATGTTCGAGCCGTACTACGACTCGTACGCGGCGTGCATCGCG
>JBDUBS010000642.1:0-8382 GCA_040003875.1 Acidimicrobiia bacterium
AGCCGGCTGGCCCAGCAGTCTGGCATCGCCAATACGGAATCTTTGTCATGGCAGGCCTTCTCCCCCGGCACGTTGTCGGCCACCCACAATGCCCCCGCGTCGGTCAGCGCGAACGCGAACGGGTTGTTCCATCGCGCGGAGAGGACCGCCGGCCGCTGGTCGGGCGGGCCGTCGGGATCGAGCAGCAACAGCTTGCCGTTGGGGGCCGTCGGGTCGGCGGAACGAGCCCGATCCAAGAGATCACCGATCCCGATGACGAGTCGCGCGCGATGTGGGTCGTACACGAGGTGACCACCGTTCGCGAGCTTGGCACTCGGCGGGCCCGACCACACCGGTCGGGACTCGGGCACCACCTCGGCCACGAGGATCGGCCGGCCGGGACCGGTGCCGGTGTAGGCCGCGAACACCCGATCCGCACCGTCGACGGCCACGCCGAGCAGCCCCCGCTGACCCGCAACCGAAACCGCGACGCGGGCCACCGGTTCCGGGACGAGGCGGCCGGCGGCATCGACCCGACGAACCCGGCCCGAGACCCGCTCCGCGAAGAGAAGCCCACCGGCACCATCCGGCGCCAACGCGACCGGGAAATCGATGCCGCGCACCCGCACCCGAGCCGAACCGGAGTGAGTGGTGGTGGTGCTCCCACACGCGCTCGCGGCGATCGAGAGGGCGATCGTCAGGCCGAACGCCCGCCGCCGAGTCACTTGGCATCGAGTCGTTCGGCATGGCGTCATTGGGAATCGTCCGGTGCCGGCGCCACTGCGGTCACCTTAGGGACCCGGGGTGACGCGCACCCGCCGGTACCCACCGCATGGTCCCTTGTAGGTTCCGCCGGATGGAGACGCTCGCCGAACCCGCTGTGTACGCCTGGCCCCAATCGGTGGTCGCCGGGGAGCGCGTGGCGATCCATGCCGCCGGTCCACCGGTGACCGCTCAGATCACGATCGCCCGCATCGGTGCGCATCGAGAGGTCGTGTGGCGCGGGGACATCGCTCTCGAACCGCACCCGGTTCCCGACCGCGCCGCCGCGCTCGGATGCGACTGGCCCGCGAGCACCGACCTCATCGTCGACCCGGAGTGGCGCAGTGGGTACTACGAGGTCGTGCTGCGCACCGACGCCGGCCGCTTCGCCCACGAGGCCATCGGCTTCTTCGTGGTCCGGGCCTCGACGCCGAATCCCGACCGACCGCTGCTCGCGCTGTGCACCAACACCTACAACGCGTACAACGACTTCGGTGGCCGCAACCTCTACGAGAACGGCACCCACGTGTCGTTCGCGCGGCCGATGGCCAAGGGCCTCCTGCGCAAGCCGGACGGTCCCGGTGCGCGGGTCACGGTGATGCACACCCCCGACCCCGTCAACCGCGCGCACGTCCGGTATCTACGCGAGCATCAGTTCACCCAGTGGGCCGGTTCCGCGGGTTGGCCGAACTACGAGTTGCCGTTCGTCCGATGGGCGGAGAGCAACGGGTACGAACTCGACTACGCGATCAACGCCGACCTCGAGGATCCGGCCGCACTCGACGACCGGCGCCTGTACCTTTCGGTCGGTCACGACGAGTACTGGTCGGCTCCCATGCGCGACACCGTCGAGGCGTTCACCCGCGGCGGGGGCAACGCGCTGTTCCTTTCCGGCAACACTGCGTTCTGGCAGGTGCGAGTGGAAGATGCCGGGCGCACGATGGTCGGGTACAAGGGTCTCTACGAGCGGGACCCGGTGTTCGGTACCGACCGCCAGCACCTCCTCACGTCGATGTGGTCCGACCATCTGTTGGAACGGCCGGAGAACGAGATGACCGGCGTGAGCTTCGTCCGGGGCGGCTACCACCGCATCGGTCAGGTCGTGGCGTCCGGTGCGGGCGGTTACACGGTCTACGCGCCCGAGCACTGGGTGTTCGACGGCGCCGGCGTCACGTACGGCGATCTCATCGGGTCCGAGTCGGTCATCGTCGGTTACGAGTGCGACGGCTGCGACTTCGTGATGCGCAACGGCGTGCCCGAACCCACGGGTGCCGACGGCACCGCGGCCGACTTCGCGATCCTCGGACTCGCGCCGACCCAGCACTTCGACCGCACCAACGCACCCCGACCGCCGCGCGACGGTGTCCCGTCCGAGATCGAGTTCATCGCGTCCCGGGCCTTCGGGCCTTCCCGTGGAACCGCAACGGACGCGAGCGCGGTCGACGCGATCCACCACGGTCATGCCGCGATGGGTATCCACGAACCCGGCGGCTTCGTCTTCACTTCGGGTACGACCGACTGGGCGTGGGGCCTGACCGGCAGCGACCCGGTGGTCGAGCGCATCACGACCAACCTCCTCGACCGGGGCCTCGCCCCCTGACCCACCCGTGGTGAGGGGTGAATTGTCGGGGGTCGGAGGGGTACTTCTACGATGGCCGTCCCCGCCGACATCCCATCCGGAGCGCCCGATGACCGCCACGATCCCACTCGTCGACTACCTGGTCCTCGGCGACCAGCCCCACCTTGTGGCCCACGAATGCACCAACTGCGGCGCGCGGTACTTCGACCGACGCAACGCGTGCGCCTCGTGCTTCGCCGCCGATTTCAGGACCGTCGACATCGCGACCGACGGCGAGCTGCGCGCCTTCACGATCGTGTCGTTCGCCGCTCCGGGGGTCCCGGTTCCGTTCGTCGCCGGCGTCATCGACTGTGACGGCACGAGCGTGCGCGCCAACGTCATCAACGTCGAACCCGACGCCGACCACGTGAGCCTCGGAATGCGCGTCCGCCTCGCCACGTTCGTGCTCGGTACCGACGACGACGGCACCGAGGCCATCGGCTTCGGCTTCGAACCCGCCGCTTCATAAGCGTCCCCGACCCACCATCCTTCGACCATCACTCTCCTGCCCCACCACCCGCTCGTGAGGAGTCACCCATGACCGAGAACATCTGGATCCTCGGGATCCACATGACCAAGTTCGGCAAGCACACCGACAAGGACACCGTCGATCTCGCGGCCGAGGCCGCGCGCGCCGCCATCGCCGATTCGGGCGCCACCATGGCCGACATGGACGTGATCGCAGCCGGCTGCTTGATGCAGCCGGGCGGCGGCATCGGCCAGCAACTCCAGAAGCAGATCGGCCAGACCGGTGTGCCCGTGTACAACGTTTCGAACGCGTGTGCCACCGGCGCGACCGCACTGCGCACCGCGATCATGGCGGTGAAGGCCGGCGAGGCGAAATACGGCCTGGCCGTCGGCGTCGAGAAGTTGGCCGGCGCGGGCCTCCTCTCGGGTGGCAACCGCAAGAACGACGCCAACACCTGGGAGCCGAAGGGTCGTTTCGGTGCCGTGGCGTCGGTCGACGGCCGGATCGGGACCGACACCATGCCCGGCGTGTTCGCCCAGATCGGCATGGAGTACGGCCACAAGTACGGCGGCACGAGCTTCGAACTCTTCGCCCGCATCAGCGAGAAGAACCACTCGCACTCGACGCTCAACCCGCTCGCGGCGTACACGAAGAAGATGAGCGTCGACGAGATCATGAACGACCTCATGATCGCCTACCCCAACACGCGCCCGATGTGTTCGGCCAACTGCGACGGTGCAGCGGCGGCGGTCGTCGTCGGCGAGTCGACCCTTGCGGACCTTGTCGCTCGAGCAGCAGCGGCGCGCGGTCAAGGTGTCGGCGTCGGTCCTCACGAGCGACCCGTGGCAGGAGTCGTGCCAAGTCCTCCCCGACGTCAACACGCTCACGAAGAACGCGGCCAAGCAGGCCTACGAGCAGGCGGGCATCGGACCGGACGACCTCGACCTCGTCGAACTGCACGACTGCTTCGCCACCGCCGAGTTGGTCCACTACGACAACCTCGGCCTGTGCGAGGAAGGCGGCGCGGTCGACTTCTTCAACTCCGGCGCGACGTGGCGGGACGGGCGCATGCCGGTCAACGTCTCCGGCGGCCTCGAGTCGAAGGGTCACCCCATCGCGGCCACGGGCATCGCCAACATCTGGGAGGTCTGTCATCACCTCCGCGGTGAGGCCGGCGATCGCCAGATCGAGGGCGCCAAGGTGGGCATGGCCCACGTGATCGGCCTCGGCAGCGCGTGCGGCGTCCACATCCTCGAAAAGTCCAGCCTGTAGCCGACCCCCCAGAACGCTCTGGCGTCACACACCCACCCATACGCGGGTTGTGTGACGCCGAAGCGCGTGAGGGATCGCGACCAAGGGAGATCTGTGGCCGACATCGCCGGCATCTGTGACGACCGGTTCACCGAACTCCGCGACATCCTGAGTGCCAACCTCGATTCCGGAGCCGACGTCGGCGCGTCGGTCGCACTGACCATCGACGGCGAGTTCGTGGTCGACATGTGGGGCGGCTGGGTCGACGCCGAGCATTCGGCGCCCTGGGTCGAGGACACCATCACCAACGTGTGGTCCACCACCAAGACGATGGCCGCGCTCGCGGCGCTGATGGCCGTCGATCGCGGCCTACTCGACGTCGACGCGCCGGTCGCGAAGTACTGGCCCGAGTTCGCGGCCAACGGCAAGGAAGCCGTTCTCGTCCGCCATCTCCTGTCGCACACTTCGGGCGTCTCGGGCTGGGAGCAGCCGGCCGACAACGGCGACCTCTACGACGCGTTGACGGCGGCCGCCCGTCTCGCCGACCAACCGCCGTGGTGGGAACCGGGCACCGCGTCGGGCTACCACCTGCTGAGCTACGGCCACCCGATCAGCGAGTTGTTGCGGCGCGTCGACGGGCGGGGACTCAAGCAGTTCGTGGCCGGGGAGATCGCGGGCCCCCTCGGTGCCGACTTCCAGATCGGTGCGGATCCGTCGGATACGCCGCGCATCTCGGACGTGATCCCGCCGACCACGATCGAGGCCTCGAGCTTCGACATGGATCCCGAAGGCCCGGCGATCAAGACCGTCCTCGGACCCATCATCTCCGCGTCCGAGGCCGTCACCCCCGAATGGCGCGCCGCCGACATCGGCGCCGGGAATGGTCACGGCAACGCGCACTCGGTGGCGCGCATCCAACAGGTGATCGCGAACGGTGGCGCGGTCGACGGCGTCCGCCTGCTCTCGCCCGAGACCATCGACCTGATCTTCCGCGAGCAGGCGAACGGTCGGGACGTCGTCCTCGGCATACCCCTGCGCTGGGGCATCGGATACGCGCTCCCCGAACCCACCACCTTCCCGTATATCCCCGACGGGCGCATCGCACTCTGGGGCGGATGGGGCGGCTCGATGGTCGTCAACGACCTCGACCACCACATGACCTTCTCGTACGTCATGAACCGCATGGAATCCCGCATCATCGGTTGCCCTCGCAGCGAGGCCCTCATCGCTGCGACCTACCGCGCGCTCACCTGACCAAAGTTCGCATACAAGGAGTACCCCAGATGACCCGACTCGGTTACCAGATCCCGAACTTCACCTACCCCGGCGTCGAGAGCGCCGGCATCTTCGACATCGTCGCCGCCCAAGCGAAAGAAGCCGACCGCAGCGGCTTCGACACGGTGATGTTGATGGACCACTTCTACCAACTCCCCATGCTCGGCGACCCCGACGCCAACATGCTCGAGTGCTACACCACCCTCGGCGCGCTTGCTCGCGAGACCTCGAAGGTCCGCCTCGGCGCGCTGGTGACCGGCAACACCTACCGCAACCCGACGCTGCTCGCGAAGATCATCACCGCCCTCGACGTCGTCTCCGGTGGCCGGGCCCAACTCGGCATCGGCGCGGGGTGGTTCGAGTTCGAACACGACTCACTCGGCTACGAGTTCAACACGTTCACCGAGCGGTTCGAGAAGCTCGAAGAGGCGTTGCAGATCATCCTGCCGATGCTGCGCGACGAACGCCCGACGCTCGACGGCAAGTACTACAAGGTCACCGACGCCATCAACCACCCGGCCCCGATCTCACGCATCCCGGTCATGATCGGTGGCAGTGGCGAGAAGAAGACGCTGCGGATGGTGGCGCAGTACGCGGACGAGTCGAACATGACGTCGGCGCCGGAGGAACTCCCACACAAGCTCGAGGTGCTCGCGGCCCACTGCGCGGCCGTCGGCCGCGATCGCTCGGAGATCACCGTGAGTCAGGCCAACAACGTGGTCTTGGCGCCCACCCACGAGCAGGCCTTCGAAGAGTTCGCCGACGCGCTTGCGATGCGCAACATCGACCTGCGTAACGGTGACCCCGAGTTCCGGACAATGATCGAGGGCATGGTGATCCTCGGCGATCCCGACGAAGTGGGTGAACGCCTCGCCGCGATCGTCGCGCTCGGCGCCGACGGCATCACCGTCTCGGCGCCCGCCAACGGATTCATCCCCGAGCGGGTGGAACTCCTCGGCCAGGTCGCCACCAAGGCACTCGCCTGACCCGCACGTCTGCGACCCACGCGCTCGGCTCAAACGCGCGCGTGCACCCAGAACGCGAACTCGTTGACGGTGATCGACGCGTCCGCGAACCCGGCGCGCGAGAGCCGCCGCTCGAGCGTGGACGGGTCGATCGGGTTGTAGACGTCGTCGTGGTGGAAGTCGCGCAGCGCGTCACTCCCGAGTGAGTCGTTGAGGACGACGGTGCCACCCGGCACGACGACACGAGCCAACTCCGCGAAGATCCGGTCCTGGAGCGCAGGGGTCGGCACGTGGTGCAGCATCGTGAAGCTGACACCACCGGAGAAGGAGTCGCCCGGCAGTGGGAGGTCGGTCGCGTCAGCCTGCACCACGGTCACGTTGGTGCCGGCGAGTCGGGCGGTGAGCGACGCCGCGAGGGCGTCGTCCAACTCGACCGCGGTGAGTCGCGCGCTGCGCTCCCGGAGGAGGTCGGTCGACAAGCCGGGCCCAGAGCCGATCTCGATCACATCCGGCCCGAGATCGACGTCCGCGAGCACAGCCGGGAAGACCGTCTCGGCGAGAAACGCGCCCCACTCGGCGCTGGCACACACGTTCAGATGGTCCTGGTTCATGGGTCGACGTTAGGAAACCCACGCCGTGGCGTCGAGTACGTACGCTGACCGATCGTGTCGACAACCCGCCAGGCCTACGACCGCCCGGAGACCGCGATCGTCACGAGTTGGTTCCCGCTGCCTGCGGGACAGGCGTTCGACCGGCCGGCACCTGCCCGTTGTCCTGGACCGCGCCCACGGTCGTCGCGGTGACCGACCTCCTCGCGGCGCTGCTCGTCCACCTGACCGACGGCGACTCCACCCGCACCGGCGCGCGTGACCACGCCGAGGCGCTCGTGTTCGAACTCATCGAGCCGGTGGGCATCAGTGTCCTCGACCTCCCGATGCCGACCGACGACCGCGCGTGCCGTGGGATACGCCAACCCGAGTGCGTTCATCGTCGCGTTCCGACGCGCCCTCGGAATGTCACCGGGCACCTACTTCGCTCGGCGGCCCGGTCCGGACGCGTAGACCGCGTCGATCAACGCCCGGTTCCGGGTGCTCTGCCACCGCGGGATCACGTGATTCATCACGTATCCGAACGCGATCCCGCTCTCCGGATCCGCGAAGCCCAGCGATCCGCCGGTACCGAAGTGGCCGAAGCTGTGCGGGTTCGGTCCGAGGCGCCGGCGCGCCGAGGTCGGTGTGAACCCGAGACCGAAGGTGACGTCCTCACCGAGCGTCGGGCAGAACCCCTCCGACTGCGCCCGGGTCGCCTCGGTCAGCAGGGTGGGTGACAACAGACCGTCCGGGCCGAGCAGCGCGGCGTAGAACCGGGCGACGCCGACCGCAGTGCCGTGGCCGTTGGTGGCGGGAATCTCGGCCGCGCGCCACTCGGGCGAGTTGACAATCCCCGCGGAGCAGTACCCCGGCGGATTGAAGTAGCTGAGCATCGTCATCCGCGCGTCGCCCTCGAACGCGAACGGGTCGGGGAAGGTTCCCGGCTGCTCCCACAGCAGCTCGGCGCACCGTGCCTGCTGGGCCGCCGGCACCCCGAACCACAGGTCGGCGGCGAGCGGTTCGACGAGCGCGGCAAGTGTCTCGCCCGGCCGGGCGCCGGTGACGCGCCGGGTGATCTCACCGATCAAGTGGCCGTAGGTGTTCGTGTGGTAGCTGTGGCGGGTCCCCGGTTCCCACCAGGCCTCGGTGGCCGCCAGCGCTGCCGTCATGCAGTCCCACGACCACAGGTCGGCGTCGGTCATCGGCTCACGGATCGCGGGAACTCCGGCGCGGTGGCACAGCGCGTGCCGCACGGTGGCAGCGGCTTTGCCGCCGACCGCGAACTCGGGCCACACGGTGGCGATCGGGTCGTCGAGCCCGATCCGCCCGGCGTCGACGAGGCGCAACAGTGAGGTCGCCACCAATGCCTTGCCGACGGAGTAGAAGTCAACGATCGTGTCGGACCGCCACGGCCGGGTACGCGCTCGGTCGGCATGACCGCCGACGAGGTCCACCACCACCTCACCGTCGGCG
>JBDUBS010000297.1:0-2501 GCA_040003875.1 Acidimicrobiia bacterium
ACCGCTCACTGACCCACTCGCTTCCGCGTCCTCCGTGCGGAGCTGATGACGGCTTGGCGCGCTCAATTTCTCGCGGCGGAGTGTCGATGATGCGGTCCGAAGGAGGATCTGTGCTCGATCGACGACCCGTGCGCGCCCGAATGCGATCGGGACTCGTCGCGTCCCTTGTCACCGCGTGCGCCGTTTCCGGTCTGGCGGGACTCGCAATCGTGCAGCCCGCGGGCGCCGCACCGGTCTCGTTGATCCCGGTGGGGGAGAACCACCAGACCTACGGCGCATTCTCCGGCCTCGGCACCACGGTGGCGTTCGCGTCACCGGCAGTCGGTGACGTGACCGGCGACGGCGTGCCCGAGATCGTGACCGGGGGCATGGACGGCTGCGTGCGCGTCCTCACCTTGCAAGCCGCCGTGCTCCGGAGCTGCCTGTACTCCGGCGGTGCGGTCCAGGGTTCGCCCACGCTCGTCGACTGGAACGGCGACGGGGTCAAGGACATCCTCGCCACCTCGACCACCGGTGGGATCCGCGGGTGGAGCGGCAAGACCGGCGCCCTGATTCTCTCGCTCGATTCGCACGGTGGGACGTTCTCCACTCCGGCCGTCGGCGACATCGACGGCGACGGCAAGCTCGACATCGCGATCGCATCGTGGGGTCAGTACGTCACCGCCTACCGGCACGACGGCAGCCAGATGTTCTCCCGGTTCATCTACGACAGTTCGTGGTCGAGTCCGGCGCTCGCCGACCTCGACGGCGACGGCAAGCTCGAGGTGATCGTCGGTGGCGACATGGACATCGGCAACGCCGCCAACGGACCACCGTGGAACATGGCCCCGGGCGGGTTCCTGTGGGCGCTGCGCGCCGACGGCACCGACATGCCGGGCTTCCCGCGTCACCTCTCCGACCAGGTGTTGTGGTCGAGCCCGTCGGTGGTCGACCTCGACGGCAACGGCTCGCTCGACATCGTGATCGGAACCGGCGAGAACTGGGCGAACAAGGGCCACCAACTGTTCGCGGTCGACCGGTTCGGAAATGCCCTGCCCGGTTGGCCGGTGACGATGCCCGGACCGACGATGGGATCGCCGGCCATCGCGGACCTCGACGGTGACGGCCGCCTCGACGTCGTGGAGCAGTCGGGCGACGGCAGCATCTCGTACGTCGCGGCCAACGGCGCGCGCTGGAAGAGTTGGTGCAACCGCTCGGCGAATCAGGCCTGCACGCCGGTGGCACTCGACGGCCAGCCGTCGGTCGGCGACATCAACGGCGATGGGGTCCAGGACGTGGTCGCGGTCACCGAGGCCACCCTGCAGGTGTTCAGCGGTGTGAACGGCGCGCTCGAGCAATCGGTCGCGCTGCCGTTCTGGTGGTCGCCCGGTTCGCAGCCCACGATCGTCAGCTACGGGGGCGACACGTACGTGGTCGTCACCCGAACCGAGGAGGGCGTGTTCGACGGCCAGCGCGGCGTCGGTGACCAGTTGGTCACCCGCGTATGGCGAACCGGGCACGCGGCCGGTTCGCTGCCGTGGCCCATGTTCCGCAACAACCTGAAGCGCACCGGCAGCGTCGACGACTCGACGCCCCCGACCGTTTCCGGGGCGTTCTCCGGTTCACCCTCCGGCACGACCAGACTGCGCGTCGACTACTCGGGTTCCGATGCCGAGACCGGCGTCGGCGCGTTCGACCTCGACGTGCGTCAGGACTCACTCGCGTGGTCCCGCACCGTCCGTCATGCCGGCGCGCACGCGCTCCCGGGCGCGACGGCTTCGGGCCACCGCAACGTCTACGGGATCGCGGGCCACTCGTACACCGCACGCGTCCGCGGTTGGGACCGGGCCGGGAACAAGTCGGCGTGGCGCGTACTCGGACCGATCGCGGTGGCCTCCGGTGCGACGCGCGTCCAGCCGTTCAAAGCCGCCTACGCGAGCAGCGTCGACGGCGCCGTGTCGGGGATCTCGAGCCCGCCCGCCAACGGCCCGTCGCTTCCCGGCCGGCTCGGGCGGGGCGTGGCCGCCGCACCGGGCGGTGGTGGATACGTGCTCGACGCGTTCGGCGGACTGCATCCCTTCGGTGGTACCCGTCCGCTCGCGACGACCGGGTACTGGCCCGGATGGGACATCACCCGCGGGGTTGCGCTCGATGCCTCCGGGCAGGGCGGGGTGGTGCTCGACGGTTTCGGCGGTCTCCATTCGTTTGGTGCTGCGCACCTGCCTCGTCGCCTGCCGCCCTACTGGTCGGGGTGGGACATCGCGCGGGGGATCACGCTGACCGCGGACTCGACGCTCGCGAACCCGAAGGGATACGTGCTCGATGCGTTCGGCGGTGTCCATCCCTTCGGGGGCGCACCCAACGTCGCGATCACCGGCTACTGGCCCGGATGGGACATCGTCCGAGGTATCGCGAAGGACCCGGTCGGTCCCGGTGGGTACGTGCTCGACGCGTACGGTGGCCTGCATCCCTTCGGCGGTGCTCCGGCGCGATCGATCGGTGGTTACTGGTCGGGCCAGGAC
>JBDUBS010000688.1:0-2500 GCA_040003875.1 Acidimicrobiia bacterium
CGCGGCGTCAGCCGCGGGCGCGTCGGAGGCGGGCTCGGGCGTCGCGGCGTCAGCCGCGGGCGCGTCGGAGGCGGGCTCGGGCGTCGCAGGTGCTTCCGGCTCGGGCACTTCTGACCCGGGCACTTCTGCACCGGGCGCTTCTGCACCGGGCACTTCTGACTCGGGCGCGGGTGCAGCGGCGGCGGCGGCGGCGGCCGCAGCCTTCTCGACCTTCTCCGCCGCGATGCGAGCTTCCCGGGCTGCCTGCTGGGTGGCCGCGGCATTCCGAGCCTCGGCCTGCTGGGCTTCGCGAACCGCCATCTCCTCGGGCGTCAGCGGCTTCGGCGGTGCGGCCTCTGCCTTCGTCCCCGGACGGGCACCCTTCTTCTGCGCGAGGTGGCGACCTTCGTCGACCGCGTCAGCGATGACCCGGCACATGAGGTTCGACGCACGGATCGCGTCGTCGTTGCCCGGGATCACGTATTGAATGATGTCCGGGTCACAGTTCGTGTCGACGATCGCGACGACCGGGATCCCGAGGCGGTTGGCCTCGGTGACCGCGATGTGCTCCTGCTTGGTGTCGATCACGAAGATCGCGCTCGGCAGCTTCTCGAGGTTGCGGATGCCGCCGAGGTTGCGGTCGAGCTTGACGACCTCGCGCCGGAGCTTGAGGCCTTCCTTCTTGATCATCTGCTCGACTTCGCCGGTGGCGAGCTGACGCTCCATCTCCCGCAGCTTCGCCACGCGGGCGTGCACCGTCTGGAAGTTGGTGAGCATGCCGCCGAGCCAGCGGTAGTTGACGTACGGCATCCCGCAGCGGTTCGCCATGTTCTGGATCGGCTCGCGGGCCTGCTTCTTGGTGCCGACGAAGAGGACGGTGCCCCCGTCGGCCACGGTGCTGCGGACGAATCGGTAGGCGGTGTCGATGCGCTCCAGGGTTTGCTGGAGGTCGACGATGTAGATGCCGTTGCGCTCGCCGAAGATGAAACGACGCATCTTCGGGTTCCAACGGCGCGTCTGGTGACCGAAGTGGACTCCGGCCTCCAGCAGCTGCTTCATGGTGACGACAGCCACGCGAGTTTCCTTTCCTCTGGTTGGACGTCCGCCCGGTCAGCGCCGCCGGAGGGATCCGGAGACGACCATTGGAGTGCCGGGCGTGAGAGATCTCGAAGCGTCCGAGGGCGTTCCGAGCCGGGCGGCAGTGTAGCCGGAGGGCCCCCGGACGCTCCCAGCCGCCCGGCGCCCGGACGCCTCGGATCCGGCTATTTTCCCGCCGCCCGCCGGCCCGTCATCCGAACCACCGGTCGGGCGAGGGCCGCCGGTGCATACCCCATGACCTGCCCATGGGCGACGCCGGACTGCGCGTAGACGATGCGGTCCGGTCCGGCACCGATGCCCAGCGGTACGCCGATCGAGTCGCGGGTTGCCACGATCCGACCGGTCCGCAACTCCACGGTGTGGACCTGGGCGAAGGTGTCGTGGATCACGACGAGTCCGTGGGCGATCGCGGGTGAGTCGGCGAGCACTGGCCCCGGCAGGTGGGTGGTCCAGCGCACCGTCCCCGAGTCCGCCCGGATCGCCCGCAGGGTTCCGAGTTTGTCGGCGAACACGAGCGTCGAGCCGTGGATCGCGGGCCCGGTGGTGGCCTCGAAGCCCTCCTCAGCCGCGATCCGCCAGCGCTCGGACCCGTCGACCAGCGCCAATCCCGTGATGGCAGCGTTGGTCTCGTCACGCGAGGTCCCGACGACGAGCAGGTCACCGACGATGGTGGGCACGCCCGTATCGCGTTCGAGCGTCCGAGCCCACCGGACAGCACCGGTGCCGGCGTCGAAGACGCGCAGCGCCACGTGGTCGGCGTCGTTCGTGAGCGTCGCGACCGCGCCGGTCGCGTCGTCGACCGCGATCCGCCCGCGCGGCGTGCCCTTCACCGCCACGGACCAGCGCACCGCGCCGGTGGCCCCGTCGAGGCCGACGACGCCTCCGAACTCGGTCATCGCGACCGCGACCTCCTCGCCGCCGACGTGGACGAGTCCGACGGCGCGGCCGATGTCGGCCGGATCGTCGATACCGACCCGCCAGCGTGACCGACCGGTCGACCGGTCGAGCGCCTCGAAACCATCTCCAGCCGCCACCAGCACGGTCGTGGCATCGGCGGCGATATACGGCTCCGCGTCCTTCACGTCCGCCCGCCAGCGTTGGCGGCCGTCGTCGGTCGCGAGGTCGGTCACCTCGTTCGGGGTCACGACGAATGCGTCGCTTCGGTCGACCAGGAGTTCGGTCGGGTCGGTCGTGAAGTCGGCGGACCACGCCGACAGCAGGTGTGAGGGTCGCCGGATGTCGAACGGATCCTGCGCGCCGAGCCGGGAGCCGGCCACGGCGCGGTGCGCGGCGGGTTCGTTGCCGCCCGAGAGGGCGAGCCCGGTTGCGAGGGCACCCACCAACGCCACGGCCAGGGCGATGAGCACCGCACGGCGGGTCGCGAAGGGCCTGCGCCACGCAGTCCAGCCGCGGGATGCGACAC
>JBDUBS010000693.1:0-8351 GCA_040003875.1 Acidimicrobiia bacterium
CAGCAGGTCCGAGAGGTGGTCGACCACCACGCGGTTGCGCTCCTCCGGCAACCGGCCGTCGAACGCGCGCAGCCCCGCCTCGACGTGGACGATCGGGATCCCGAGGCGGTTCGCCGCAAGCGCACCGGCGAGCGTCGAGCTGGTATCGCCCTGCACGACGACTACGTCGGGTGACGCGTCGACCAGCGCGGTGGTCACCGCAGCGACGGCATGGCCGATCGGGCGGTCCGTGTGACCCGCCGGCCAGGTGCCGGCCACGTCGGGCCGAACAATTCGGACATCCCGCATGATTGCGCTCAGCGATTCGAGGGAATGTTGCCCGGTGTGAATGACGTGGGCCTGACGCCTCATTTCCCACAGAAGTGGGGCAAGCTTCACGGCTTCCGGGCGCGTGCCGAAGATGATGGCGGCCGCGCCCTCGCGCATCGTGTTCCGAGGAATAGGTGAAACGGTGACCGTCCGAAAGTCCGAGACCGCTGAAATCGGCACGCGCGGGTCGCGACGTGCTCGTCGCTCGGGCCGATGATGGCACGCTCCGAGACCGACGGTCGGGAGGCGACGTCTCACGTCGAGATGTTGCGCCTGCCGTCTGACCAGGACGCGAGCGGGCGGTCGCTCGGGGCCGAAGAGATCGAGCGGCTGCACGCGGTCATCGCGTCGGGTGTGCTCACGGCGACCAAGGGGGCGCAGACCCGCGAACTCGAGGTACGCGTCGCGACGCTCACCGGTCGTCGACACGCACTCGCGTGCAGTTCCGGTACCGCCGCGGTCCACACTGCGATCGCCGCCCTCGACCTCGAACCGGGCGACGAGGTGATCACGACCTCGATCACCGACATGGGCGCCCTGACTCCGATCCTCTACCAGGGCGCGATCCCGAAGTTCGCCGACGCCGATCCGGCCACCGGCATGGTGACAGCCGCGACGGTCGCCGCAGCTCAGACCGACCGCACCCGTGCCGTGGTGGTGACCCACCTCTTCGGGGCGGCGGCCGAGGTCGACACCATTGCCACCGCGCTGCCGAGCGGTCTCCCGCTCGTCGAGGACTGCGCGCAGGCGTTCCTGACTCGGCGCGCGGGCAGACTGGTCGGGACGTTCGGCGTCGGCGCGTGTTTCTCGACCCAACAGGGCAAACACATCACGACGGGCGAGGGCGGTCTGGTGACGTCCGACGACGACGCGTTCGCACGGCGCGCGCGGGTGTTCGTGAACAAGGCGTGGCCGTACGGCGAGGCCGATCCCGACCACGAGTTCCTCGCGCTCAACTACCGGACGACGGAGTTGCAGTCGGCGGTTGCGAACGCGCAACTCGAAAAGCTCGTCGCCGGCGTCGCGCAGCGCCAATCGACCGTGGCGCGCTTCGCCGCTGCGCTCAGCGACGTTCCGGGGGTGACATTCCCCGCCGTCGCCCCGGGTGACGAGGCCACGTGGTGGAAGGTGGCGCTCCTCGTCGACCCCGACCTCGTTCCCGGTGGGCCACGCGCAGTGGCCACCGCGCTCGCCACTCGCGGGGTGGCCACCGCGCCGCGCTACATCCAGAAGCCGGCCTTTGCCTGCAGGGTGTTCCGGGAGCAGCGAACCTTCGGCACCAGCCGCTGGCCGTTCACGCTGGCCCGTCCCGACGCGCTCGACTACTCCCCGGAGCGGTTCCCCGGCACCTACACGTACCTCGATCGAGTCCTCGTGGTGCCATGGAACGAGCGGTACGAGCCCGCGCACGCCGACGCCGTCGCCGCCGCGATCGCGGACGTGGTCGAGGAGCTGAGGCGCGCATGACGACCTCGAGTTCCGCGCCGATCCGCTTCGGCATCGCCGGCGCCGGCGGGATCGCGGCGAGCTACGCGACCGTGATCTCCGCCATGAGCGGCGCCGATATCGTCGGCGTCGCCGACGTCGACCGCAACGCCGCGGAAGCATTCGCGGCGCCGCTCGGCGCCGCGGTCGCGACATCGGTCGAGGAGTTGCTCCAGGCGGTGGCGCTCGATGCACTCGTGGTGTGCACCCCGCCGGACTCCCACCCGGCGATCGCCCGTGCTGCGTTCGCCGCCGGAGTCGCGGTCCTGTGCGAGAAGCCGCTGGCGATCGCCGTCGGCGCGGCCCAGGAGATGGTCGCCGCGGCCACCCGGGCCGGGGTCCTCTTCACGATGGCCACCAAGTTCCGGTTCGTCGGCGATGTCGTGCGGGCCGACGCGTTGATCGCGTCCGGCATCGTCGGTGACGTCATCCAGCTGGAGAACGCGTTCGCGTCGCGCGTCGACATGACCAGCCGGTGGAACTCGAACCCGGCGGTGAGTGGCGGGGGCGTGCTGATCGACAACGGCACCCACTCCGTCGACATCGCCCGGTATCTCCTCGGCCCGATCCACGAGGTGCTCGTGATCGAGCGGCCGCGCACGCAGGGCCTCGACGTCGAGGATTCGGTGCAGATGCTCCTGCGGTCGGCGTCGGGCTCGACCGCGACCATCGACCTCTCGTGGAGCTACGACCACGCCGACGACACGTACCTCCAGCTCTACGGGAGCCGGGGCGCGGTGCGCGTCGGCTGGCGCGGTTCGGCCTACCGGACCAACGACGAGTCCGTGTGGGTTGCGTTCGGCGAGGGGTACGACAAGATCGCGTGTATGCGCCGGCAAGTGGTGAACTTCTGTGGTGCACTGCGGCATGAGGTCCCGCTCGTCATCTCGGACGCCGACGCGATCGCGTCGGTCCAGGTGATCGACGCGGCGTACCGCTCGCTGGCGATCGGGGACTGGGTGGCCATCGATCCGATTCAGGCCGTTGCACGACGCGACGCGCCGGGCAACGTGGCGTGACCGACACCCCCCGGGTCCACGCGACCGCGGAGATCGAGCCGGGCGTGACGATCGGCCCCGGGACGGTGGTGTGGTCGCACGTGCACGCCCGCGGACCCGACACCGCGATCGGTGCCGAGTGCATCATCGGGGAACGGACCTACGTGGCGTACGGCGTCGCGATCGGCGACCGCGTGAAAATCAACGCGGGCGCGTACCTGTGCACGGGGGTCACCGTCGGCGACGGTGTCTTCATCGGGGCCGGCGTCGTGTTCACCAACGACCGCTACCCGCGTGCCACTACCCCAGACCTCGCCGCCCTGCGGTCGTCGGCGCCCGACGAGCACACGCGGCGTACCGAGGTCGGCGAGGGGGCGACCATCGGAGCGGGTTGTGTGGTGGGGTGCGACCTCACGATCGGCCGGTTCGCGATGCTGGGCATGGGTTCGGTCGTGACTCGTTCGGTCGCGCCGTTCCACCTCGTGGTCGGCCAACCCGCTCGCCCGGTGGCCGTGGTCTCCCGGGTCGGCGAGCCGATCCTGCGGTTCTCCGGCGCACGACCCCCCGACCGAGACCTGCTCGTCTGCCCGACGTCGGGCCTGCGTTACGCGGTCCGAGACGGTGTCGTCGAGGAGCTGGATCCGCCGGCGTGACGGGTGACCACGGGCCACGGAGGATTGCGGTCGTCGGCGGTGGGATGCTGGGCGCCACGGTCGCCCTGCGGTTCGCGCAGTCCGGTGCTGCGGTCACCGTGTTCGAAGCGGCGTCGGGGCTCGGTGGCCTGGCGGCACCGTGGACGATCGAGACGCCGCGCGGACCCCTCGTGTGGGATCGGCACTACCACGTGACCCTCGGTTCCGACCGCGCGTTGCGCGCGCTCCTCGCCGAGATCGGCCTGGACGACTCGATCCACTGGGCGCCCACCCGCACGGGGATCTTCGCCGACGGGCGGCTGGCCCCGGTGTCGACTCCGCTCGACTTCGTGCGACTGCGCGGTCTCTCTCCGGTCGCGAAGGCGCGACTGGTCGCGACGCTCGCGCGCGGTGCCACCGCCCGTCGGTGGGAGCGACTCGAAGCGATCACCGCGGCTGAGTGGCTCACCCGATGGTCGGGTCGCCGCACGTTCGAGCGCTTTTGGGTTCCGCTCCTGGCCGCCAAGCTCGGCGACGGTTGGCGCGAGGCCAACGCCGCCTTCATCTGGGCGACGATCCAACGGCTCACCGCGGCGCGGCGGGCGGGGATCGGCGACGAACAGTTCGGGTCGGTCGCCGGCGGTTACGCCGCGGTGCTCGCGGCGCTCACCGACCATCTCGCGGGGGAAGGGGCGACGATCGTCGCCGGCCACCCCGTCGAACGGGTCACCCGCCGCGGGGACGAGGTCGTCGTGCGGGTGGCGGCGACCGACCACGCCTTCGACGACGTCGTCGTGACCGCGTCACCGCGCGTCACCGCGAAGATCGTCGATGGCCTGGCGCCCACTCAGCAGGCGGCGTACAGCCGCATCCGGTATCAGGGCGTGGTGTGCGCGTCATTGGTGCTCGAACGCCCGCTCTCGCCGTACTACCTCACGTATCTGCTCGACGAGATGCCGTTCACCGGGATCGTCGAGATGACGACGCTGATCCCACCGGCCTGGGTGCACGGGTATCACCTGGTGTATCTCCCGCGCTACGTGGCCTCGGACTCGCCCTGGTTCGAGTACGACGACGACGAGTTGCGCGACCGCTTCCTTTCCGGGTTGCGCACGGTCCACCCGGCCGCGGCCACTCCCGACTGCCCCGTGGTCGCCTTCCAGGTGAGTCGGGCACGCGAGGTCTTCCCGCTGCCGGTCCTCCGATGCTCCGAGACGACCCCCGACTTCGCGACCTCGGTGCCCGGCGTGTGGATGGTGAACTCGAGTCAGATCGTGAACGGCACGCTCAACGTCAACGAGACCGTCGGACTCGCCGACCGCGCGGTGGGTGCCATCCGCCCACAGCTCGCGCCCGTGGTCCGGACGCGCCGGTAGATTGCCCGCGTGGGCGACGCCGAACACCGCACGCAACCATCGACCATGCGGCGCAGTCCGGCCCGGACCGAAGGGCCAAGAAGGGAAGCGACGTGAAGCCGACCGCGAGCTTGTCGCTCGACGCCGACAACCTGTGGTCGTACCTGGCGATCCGAGGCGAGCGGGACTGGGAGCAGGCCCGTTCCTACCTCGGTGCAATGGTGCCGAGGGCGCTCGAACTCCTCGGCGCGCGGGACCTGGCGATCACGTTCTTCGTCGTCGGTCGCGACTGCGATCACGACGAGGATGCGATCGGATTCCGGGCCCTCGCGGACGCCGGCCACGAAATCGGGAACCACTCGTACCGGCATCAACCCTGGCTCCACCGCTATTCGGAAGGTGAGCTCGACGACGAGTTGGCTCGGGCCGAGACGGCAATCGAGCGCGCCACGGGGGTGCGCACCGACGGGTTCCGGGGACCTGGCTACAGCCTCTCTGAGGCGACCCTCCGGGTGCTCGTGCGCCGCGGGTACCGCTTCGATGCTTCGACCTTGCCCATGGTGATCGGTCCGATCGCGCGCGCGGTCTACTTCCGCACCGCCGACCTCGACGCCGAGCAGCGGGCCGAGCGGTCCCAGCTCTACGGGACGTGGAGCGACGGCGTCCGACCGATCCGCCCGTACCGGTGGCGCGTCGGGTCTGCGCACCTCGTCGAGCTGCCGGTGACGACCATGCCCGGTCTGCGCATCCCGATTCACGTCAGCTACCTGCTGATGCTCGCCAGCTACTCCGAACGCGCGGCACGCGCGTATTTCGCGTTCGCGTTGCGCGCGTGTCGGACCGCAGGAGTCGAGCCGTCGATCTTGATGCACCCCCTCGACCTGCTGTCGGGCGACGAGGTGCCCGAGCTGCGATTCTTTCCCGGCATGGCGCTCCCCACGATCAAGAAGCTCGCGTGCGTGGAGAGCTATCTCGACCGCTTGGCCGAGGAGTTCGAGGTCGTGACGGTGGGTGAGCACGCCGCCCGGGTCGGCGCGTGCGATCTGCCGGCGCGCGCACCGAGGTTCGCGGCATGACGCGCGATCGGCTTCCTTTCGTCTCGGTCGTCGTTCCGGCGTTCAACGAGGCCGACGTCATCGTGGGGACCCTCGAGCGCCTCGACGAGCACCTCCACACCCTCGACACCAGATTCCGGTGGGAGGTGGTCGTGGTCGACGACGGCAGCACCGACACCACCGGTGAGTTGGCGCGCGACTTCGCGGTCGCGCACCCGGAGGTGCGGGTCCTGCGTCACCGCGTCAACTTCCGGCTCGGCCAGGCCCTCCGATATGCGTTCAGTCAGACGGCGGGTGACTACGTCGCAGTCGTCGACTGCGACCTGAGCTACTCGCCCGATCACATCACGCGAATGCTCAACACGATCGAGGACACCGGCGCGCGCATCGTGGTGGCGTCGCCCTACGCCAAGGGCGGACAGACCACCAACGTTCCCGTCGGTCGTCGGGTGATGTCGCGGGGTGCGAACCGGCTGCTCGGTCTGGCCGACGGTGGGGGACTGCGCACGCTCACCGGCATGGTGCGGGTGTACGACGGTCCGTTCCTTCGCAGTCTCGACCTGCGCGCGGTCGACACCGACATCAACACCGAGATCATTTACAAGGCTCGGCTCCTGCACGCGCGTATCGTCGAGATCCCCGCCCACCTCGACTGGTCCTTCGCGAGTACCCAGGGTTCGCGGCGCGCGGTCGACGGACGATTGACCGGCGCGACCATCTCGTCGCTGTTCTCGTCGTTCCTCTTCCGTCCGTTCTTTTTCTTCATGCTCCCGGGATTGGTCCTGCTCGCCGTGGCCGGGTACTCGTTCGGGTGGGTGGTCTGGCACGTTGCCCAGGTGTACGGCGAACCGTCGAAACTCGGAAACTCCGGACTCACCGGCGCGATCCAGAACGCGTACCAGCGCGCCCCGCACACATTTCTCGTCACGGGGATCACCTTGGTCCTGGCGCTCCAGCTGATCAGCCTCGGGGTGATCGCGGCGCAGGCCAAGCGGTATTTCGAGGAGCTGTACCACCTCGGGACCACGGTGTTGCGCCGGTCGGGGCCGGCCGCGCCCGGGCCGCAGGACGATCTGGGCCCGGAGCCCCCCGAGGCCGACTGAAGCCGTACGGCGACCGGCTCCGTCCGTTCGGGGCGACAGGCCAGGTCCGGCGGGTACCCCGGCGGTAAGGTTCGCGGACCCGTCGACACTCCTGAGAGGTCCGCTCCGTTGAGTTCGCGTCCCGATGCCCTCGCCAGCGCCGATCCCGAGATCGCAGCCATCGTCAGCCGTGAAATCGAGCGGCAGAACACCACGATCCAGCTGATCGCGTCGGAGAACTTCACGTCCCCGGCGGTCATGGCGGCCCAGGGCACGGTGCTCACCAACAAGTACTCGGAGGGGTATCCCGGCAAGCGGTACTACGGCGGCAACCTCGTCGTCGACGAAGCCGAGGAACTCGCCCGTTCGCGTGCCTGCGAACTGTTCGGCGCCGAGCACGCCAACGTCCAGCCCCACTCGGGTGCCAACGCCAACATGGCGGTGTTCCTCGGGCTGCTGACTCCGGGCGACACGGTGATGGGGATGCGGCTCGACCAGGGTGGTCACCTCACCCACGGCTCGCCGGTGAACTTCAGTGGCAAGACCTACAACTTCGTCGCCTACGGAGTGGACGAGACCACCGAGACACTCGACTACGACGAGATTCGCTCCCTCGCCATCGCCGAGCGCCCGAAGGCGATCGTCGCCGGCGCAACCGCGTACTCGCGCACCCTTGACTTCGCGGCCTTCCGCTCGATCGCCGACGAGGTCGGCGCGCTCCTCATCGTCGACGCCGCCCACATCGCCGGGCTCATCGCGGGTGGGGCGCACCCGTCGCCCGTGCCGCACGCCGACGTCGTCACCTTCACCACCCACAAGACGCTGCGCGGTCCCCGCGCCGGCGCCATCCTGAGTCGCGCCGAGTACGCGACCGCGATCGACAAGGCAGTCTTCCCGGGGCTCCAGGGCGGGCCGCTCATGCACGTGATCGCGGCCAAGGCCGTCGCGTTCAAGCTCGCGTCGCACCCCGACTTCGCCGACTACGCCGCCCAGATCGTGCGCAACGCCGCCGCGCTCGCCGCCGGCCTCACCGACGAGGGGTTCCGCATCGTCTCGGGCGGGACCGACAACCACCTGATGCTCGTCGACCTGCGCCCCTTCGGGGTCACCGGCAAGGTCGCGCAGGAGGCCCTCGACCGGGCCGGGATCACGTGCAACAAGAACGCCATCCCGAACGACCCCGAGAAGCCGTTCGTCACGAGCGGCATCCGGCTCGGCACTGCATCGGTGACCACCGCGGGGATGAGCGAACCGGAGATGACCGAGATCGCCGGACTGATCGCCGCGGTGCTTCGTGCACCCGACGACGACGCGGTCCGGGTCGACGTGCTCGACCAGGCGAACCGGCTCTGCAGCAAGTTCACGCCCTACCCCGAGCTCGCAGGCACGTGACCGCTCCGGTCACCGGCGCAAGCGCGGAGGACCGAAGCGACGC
>JBDUBS010000648.1:0-2498 GCA_040003875.1 Acidimicrobiia bacterium
GATGGTTGAGCGTGCCGTAGCGAGCAGGGTCGATCTTCTTGAGGCCTTTCCCGAGCACGTCGGTCTGGACGGGGACACTCACGAGGACCGGTCCCCCTTCGACGCCGATCAACTGCGCGGAGACGCCGACCCACGCGTCGCCGCGCCGGATGATCTCTTCGTGCAGACTCGCCCAGTCGGGATCGGCGTCGAGTCCACCACTCACGTTCAACCATTCGACGACGACGTCGCCACTGAACTTCTTCGCGTTCGTCGGCCGTCGCACGAGTACTCGAGTCCGGTACGGCGCGCTGGTGTCGGGTGAGAACGACCACTTGCCGTCGGCACCCGTTGTGCCCTCCGCGCGATACGACGTCGCGGTGCCGGACGCGACGTACTCATGCTCCTCGTACCCCGACGGCTTCAGCGCGGAGGTGTTCGCCGACCCCATGAAGGGCTTGCCGCCCGCGGTGATCGCGGCCAGTTCGGCCTTGGGGCCGGTCGAGACGACGGTCCCCGATCTTGTCGTCGTGGTCGACGGGGGGCCGGCACTGCCCTTGCTGCCGCTGCTACTCGAGCACCCGGCGACGACCAGCGCCACCGCCAGGGAGGAGGCCACGACGAGGCGTGACGCGACAAACGAGGAACGAAGGCGTGTGATCACCAGCGCAACGTACCCGCGCCGACCAATCAACGCCGTCGGGCGCGTCGTCGGCAGACCTCGCGCAGTCAGCCGCGCACCTGGTTGAGCAGGTCCATGTCGTCGCGACACGCCCAATGCTCCACGATCATGCCGTCGACGACTCGCCAGATGTGGATGAACCTCCAGGTCACCGGACGGCCCGAAGCCTGCGTGTCTGCGAGCAATGGCATCGAGGAAGCACGGTGCCTCCCGTGCAGGGTGAGGTGTTGCGCGACCACGTCGCCGTCGCCCACGAGGTGGTGTTGCTCGACCGTGATCGGACCGAGGTCGTGGTCGATGACCTCGAGAATGAGCTTCAGACCGGCCCGGCCCTGCGGACCGGCCGCGTGGTTCACCAAGTCCTCCGCGACAAGATCGTCGAGGGCGGTGTCGTCACCTGCCTCCTGCCGCTGGAACATCTCTTCGACGACATCTCTCGCGCTGCGCTCGCTCATCGCATCAGCATGTCACCAGGCCGCGAAGGGCGTCCGGGGTAAAACGCGCGCTACCCGTGCGTGGGGTTCGGATAGGTACGCAGTGGGGTGATCAGCACGACGGTGCTCCGATCGTCGGCCATTGTCGTGTCATACCCATCCCAGTCGTCGTGGGTACCGCCGGCTGCGACGAAGACTTCGCGGATCCGGGAGGACTCCCGCGTTCACGACCGCCGACACGACACTGCCGTCTCGACGCAGGTTGCTCACGACGCAGAGTCCTTGCTCGCTCGAAGCGAACCCAGCGAACGCGTCGAGGTCGGTCACAACCCACTCCTGTCTGCATCGATGCAAGCGTCTCGGTTGAGGCGGACCCCCAGGATATGCGCATGCCCTTCACGCGCATCGCGGGCGCGACAAATGCGTTGGTGGTCGCTGATCGAGACGAGCGGCACCTCGGGGTAGCGCGACAGCATCGTGTCGACCACGTCGATGTCGAGTCGGCCGTGGAGCGTGAGGACGCTCGGGACCTGGGTCTGTCGCGTGAATTCGAGGGTGAGGACGTCGAGGTGAGAATGGATCACGTCGAACTCGTCGGCGCGCTCGTAGATCTCGGCGAGCAGCCGGGTGTGGAGACGGGGCCCGAGGTCTCGCAGCTCAGCTTCGGTCATGCGGGTGCGGAGCGGGGCGGCGACCATCGGCTCCAGCCGAGCCCGAGTCGACGACATCTCGGATACGAACAGGGTCACGTCACGGCCCAGCTCCACCAGGCCGTCGCAGAGCGCGACGATGACGCGTTCGGTGCCGCCGTAGGCAACGGGCGGCACGGCCTCGTACAAGGGAGCGATCTGAGCGATGCGCACGGCGTCAGCTCGCGTCGGGTGAGACGGTCGGCGACGACCGGCCGACGGAAGGCCCATGACCGCCGGCCGACGGGTCGGCCCCGAGCGACACGATGTGCCCGAACCGCACCAGGTACGCCTGCCTGCAGGCCGGGCAGCCGAGACTATTTCCATGCGTTTGGCGACGCGATGGGTGGGTAGACACGCGCGCATGGACATCGACGTTCGGGATATCGACCCGTGAACGACGAACAGCTCGAGATCAGCGGCCGCCTGGCTGCGCAGTTGCGCGTCGACTCGATCCGGTGCAGCACCACCGCGGGCTCCGGCCATCCGACATCGTCGCTGTCGGCCGCCGACCTGATGGCCGTACTGCTCGTCGGCCACCTCCGCTACGACTGGAACCATCCCGAGCTACCCACGAACGACCACCTCATCTTCTCGAAGGGACACGCATCGCCGTTGCTGTACTCGATGTTCCGCGCGGTCGGGGTCGTGAGCGAAGACGAGCTACTCAAGAACTACCGCCAGCTCGGGAGTCGCCTGGAGGGTCACCCCACC
>JBDUBS010000028.1:0-2494 GCA_040003875.1 Acidimicrobiia bacterium
CGCTCACCAAGCTCGCGACGATCGCCGCCAGTTCCGGGGCCACCACGTGTAACACGGGTCAGGCCCCGCCCGCGCGCTACGAGAAGGTCGTGGTCTTCTCGTTCGAGAACCGGAGTTGGTCCGACGTCGGTGGTACCGGCTTCACCACGATGCCGTATGCGCATTCGCTGGCCACGTCCTGCTCGTACTTCACCTCATGGACCGAGGCCGACACGCACCAGAACTCGGCCACGCAATACGTGAGTCAGGGTCAGGGCGACACCAACCACACGGTGCTGAACGACTGCGCGCCGAGTGCGACCTGTCAGTCGACGGCCGACAACATCTTCCGTCAGATGCGCAACGCGGGGAAGACGGCCGTCAACTACGTGGAGGGTGCGACGGCTCCGTGCAGCGCGTCCGGCAATGCGGCCAAACACATCCCTGCGTTGTACTACCGGGGCGCCGACGATTCGGCGAACTGCACCGCCCAGGTCCGCCCCTACTCCGAGTTCGATCCCACCCACCTGCCGGCGTTCGCGTTCGTCACGCCGACCCAGTGCAACGACGGTCACGACTGCGCCAACGCCACCGTCGACCTCTGGATGCAACAGAACATCGCGCCGGTCATCGCATCGGCCGACTACCAGGCCGGCAAGGTGCTCGTCGAGATCTGGTACGACGAGGGTGCGCCGGTCCCGAACCTCTACATCTCGCCCAGCGCCCACCCGGGCCCGTTCGCCACCGGCGGGATCGGCTACGCGTCGACCCTGAAACTGTGGGAGGACGCCCTCGGCCTGCCCTGCCTCGCCACCGCCTGTGCCGCGACCGACCTGCGGCCCATCACGAACGTCTGAAGATCAGGAGACGGTCGCGGCGACCTTCGCGTCACGACTCGCCCGCCGCCGATCGCTGCGCGCCGCGGCCTTGCCGATCCGTGCGATGTAGGCGACGAGTGAATCGCGCGCCACCGCGGCCTCGGAGGTCAGCCCCTCGAGCTGCTCGACGTTCCATCGCTGCAACACGATCGGTACCAGGATCTGGTGGTAGTGCACCGAGAAGTCGTACACCCCGGCCTCGGCGATGATCCGCGCCTGCCGCGCGAAGTCGGCGATGCCGGTGCCGGGCATGGCGAACCCGCGCACCACGCGGTCCATCGCCATGACCATCTCCGACGGGTGACGCGCGAGCGCCTCGGTGGCGACGTCCCGGTAGAAGAGGTGGTGCAGGTTTTCGTCGGTGGCGACCCGGATCATCACCGCACGACCCGCCGGGTCTTCCAACAGTTGGCCCGTGTTGCGGTGCGAGATCCGCGTCGCGAGTTCCTGCAGGGTGGTGTACACGAGTGCGTCGGCGACCGCGTCGAAGCTTGGTGCCTCACCAATGGACACCTGTTGCATCCGACCCCGTTCGAGCGCGATCGGGTCCACCGAGCGCGTGACCGTGAGGTAGTCGCGAATCACGATCGCGTGCCGGCCCTCCTCGGCGGTCCACCGTCGTGTCCACTCGGCCCACGCGCCGTCGCTACTCGCGCTCATCAAGGTCGCGAAGTAGTACGGCAGGTTGTCCTCGGTGAGCAGGTTGACGACCAGCGCGCTCCGCGCCGCTTCCGAGAGCTGGACCTCGTTCGGATCCCACTCGTCGGTGGCGGTGAAATCGCGGCCGCGACTCCACGGGACGAAGTCGTGTGGGAACCATTCCTTGGCGTTCTCGAGATGACGTTCGAGAAGCGCGGCGACGGTCGGCTGGAGATCCGAGGGAAGGTTCGTCATTGTCATTGCACCAAAGGTTGCCACGTCCGGCGAGCGCTGTCTCGCCAGACTCCATTTTCAGACCTGGAGCGCCGTCACGACCGGCAGGTGATCGGACCCGGTCCGGCCCAGGTGTTCGGCCAGACGCCGGCCCGGTTCGGGTACGGACCACACCCCGGAATCGAGGACCGCACCGTCGACGGGATCGGCTCCCCGCACCATCACGTGGTCGAGACGAGCGATGGGCGCGTAGTCGTCGGTGGGACACGCGTAGGGATGCGTGGGTTCGAGATGGGACAGTTCGGTCAAGGCGTCGGCGAACCCGCTGGCCACCATGAGCGAGCCCAGGTCGGTGCCGATCGTGTCCTCGTTGCAGTCGCCTGCGATCACATCGACGGTCTCGGCCTCGGGTCGGAACGTCGCCAGGGCCACCGGGAGCTGCTCCCGGCGGAGGTCCGGCCGATCGGCATCGAGATGGACACTCATCAGTCGCACCCGCCTGCCCGAGCCGACGTGGCGGGCGTCGATCGTGACCGCGACGTTGCCGTCCTCCGACAGGTCGACCGCCGCCGGATCGACGTCGGACCAGGCGTCGCGACGCCACACGATCGCGGTGCCGTTCGGTTCCCACGGGTATTCCGGCGTCGACCACGACGACCAGAGTTCACGACCGTTGGGGCCCTGATGGACCGCGTAGCCGCGCCCGAGCGCGTCGAGGACCGCCGCCAGGTCCGGCGGGGTGGTCTCCTGCAGGCACATCACAT
>JBDUBS010000489.1:0-2489 GCA_040003875.1 Acidimicrobiia bacterium
CGATCGCGAATGTCGCGGTCGCGCTGAAGCCGGTGGCGAGCACGCGGCTCGCCGCGGCCGGTCGGGATCGGCGCCCGGGCCGCGCCGGCTCAGTCACCGAAGCCCTGACGGTGGCAGTACTCCTCGCGGGCGTGCTTGACGGCTTCGCTCAGACCGTCGTCACTCCCCGAGCAGTTGTACGGAGCACCGGTGGTGGGCGTCGTCGACGGTGGGTTCGTCGCTGGACTGGTTGGACTCGTGGGACTGGTGGTAGGTGGATTGGTCGTCGGCGGGCGGTGGTTGGGTTGGGATGGTTCGCCGGGCGCCTCTCCGTGACCGCCGTCGGCCGTGGGCGCCGCGGCCGGACCGGGGCGCAGCGGTGTCGACGCCGGCCATCCGGGCGCAGGCGTCGCGCCGGGTTGGGTTGCGTCGGTCCCGGGATCGGCCGACGCAGGTGCAGTGGTGGGGGCGAAGCCGATCGGGCTCGAGGCCTTCGCCGCGGCCGGCGCGGCGGACGCGGCAGCTGCGGCCTGGGCGTCGAACGCCGACGAGTGGGTGGTCGCCGCGAACGCGGCCATCCCGCTCACCAGGGTGGCGGTGACGGTGATCGATGCAGCCAACGTGGTTCGGCTGGGCACGGAGAACCCTCCTCGGACGGCGGTCCTGACCGATCAGGTATCGGCGCGTCGGAGGAGGAGTCTGAAATGCGCTTGACCCCAATTTTGGGGCAAAGCACGCGTCGGCATCCCTCCGCCGACGGGTCAGCCGATGGCGGGCGGGAGGACGGCGCGCACGCTCGCGGTCCGCTCTGCCAGCGTCGCCGGATCCGGCCCGGTGACGGTGATATGACCGACCTTGCGCCCCGGCCGTAGTGCCTTGGCGTAGTTGTGGAGATGGACCCCGGGGAGTCCGAGGAGCACCTCCGGTGCGGGCAATGCGCCGATGCAGTTGATCATCACGCTCGGCGCCGTCACCTCGGTCGATCCCAGCGGCCAGCCGAGGACGGCCCGCACGTGGTTCTCGAACTGACTCGTCGCCGCGCCCTCGATGGTCCAGTGCCCCGAGTTGTGGACGCGGGGTGCCATCTCGTTCGCGATGAGCGTGTCGCCCACCTGGAACAGTTCGACGGTGAGCACCCCGACATAGTCGAAATGATCGAGGAGCACGCGGGCGTACTCGTCGGCCTGCGCCTGAAGTGTGGGCGTGATCGCGGGCGCGGGTGCGATCGACGTCCGCAGGATGCCGCCGCGATGGTGGTTCTCGACCAGCGGCCAGGTGCGCACCTCACCGTCGGCGGCGCGCACGGCGACGATCGACATCTCGCGGTCGAACGCGATACGGGATTCGAGGACGAGCGTGCCGGCCGGACCGAGCGCGTCCCACGCGGTACCGACGTCGTCCGCCGATTCGATCACGGCCTGACCCTTGCCGTCGTACCCACCGCGGCAGGTCTTGAGGATCGTCGGCACGCCGAACGTTGCGACCGCCTCGACCAGTTCGGTACGAGAGGACACGGGTGCATGCGGTGCGACCGGGATGCCGAGCGCAGCGAACGTCGCCTTCTCGCGGATGCGATCCTGCGAGACCTCCAACGCATCGGTGCCGGGCCGGACCACCCACCCGTCGGCCGCCAGGGCTCGGGTGGTCGACGCGGGCACGCCCTCCCACTCGAAGGTGACGATCTCACTCCCGCGTGCGGCGGCACGCGCGGCGGCGACGTCGTCGAGGGCGCCGACCGTGAGATCACTCACGGCGCGCGCGGTCGCATCCGGGGAGGGGTCGAGGGTCGCGACTTCCACACCGAGAGGAGCCGCGGCGAGGGCGAGCATGCGGCCGAGTTGACCGCCGCCCAACACGGTGAGTCGGGTCAACGCGTCAGCTCACGAGTTGGAGGGTCGGTTGCATCGAGTATCCATCGAGCCCGGCGACGAT
The DNA here is from genome assembly GCA_040003875.1 of Acidimicrobiia bacterium. Classification (GTDB taxonomy): domain Bacteria; phylum Actinomycetota; class Acidimicrobiia; order IMCC26256; family JAENVU01; genus JAENVU01. The sequence continues at coordinate 1,912 of JBDUBS010000489.1, forward strand.
GCGGTTCCAGAATCCGTCCCGCCGACTCTCGTAGGTGTTAGCGGCGCGGGTGTAGTGATCGAGGACCGTCGTGTTCGGACGGGACTTGGTGAAGGTGGCGAAGGTCTCCTGCAACGCGGGCAGCTTGATCAGCCTCGCGGTGCGGATGAGCGCACCGACCCTGGCCGCGGTGGCCTCGATGCGGTTGGCGGTACGCACCTGGTCCTCGGAGTCGGTGCCGGTCCGCACGACCTGCCAGCGGTCGAGGAGCGCCACCAGCCCGAGGGTGGCCGCCCGATTTCCTGCGCCGCTCGTCTTGAGCTGGGGGATCACCGCTCCGAGCGCCTGGTACCGAGCGTCGAGGGGGCCGACGAGGGGACTCCAGGACCGATCTACTGTCTCCGCGTCGTCTCGCAGGCCCGGCCGCACCACGACCACGAGCACGACGGCACCGGCGACGGCGAACACGATGAGGATGCCGAGGAGGCGGCGGGCACGATCCATGACGGCCCACCACCCTAGAAGGCCACCCGAGCGAGGCGGCGAACCCCCCACGGCCTGTCCCACAATGCGTCGCAAACCCGCGATAATCGCGGGTT
>JBDUBS010000307.1:0-2483 GCA_040003875.1 Acidimicrobiia bacterium
CAGATCGCCCGCGAACTCAACGCGCCGCTGCTCGCGACCAACGACTCGCACTACACGCACCAGGCGGACGCCGTCGCGCACGACGCGCTGCTCTGCGTTCAGACCAACGCGAAGATCCACGAGACCAACCGCTTCAAGTTCCACGGCGACGATCACTATCTGAAGTCGGCCGCCGAGATGCGCGAACTGTTCTCCGAGGTGCCCGAAGCGTGCGACAACACGCTCTGGGTCGCCGAGCGGGCCAACGTCGAGATCGAGTTCGGCCAGGTCTTCCTCCCGAGTTTCCCCGTGCCCGAGGGGTACACCGAGGAGAGTTACCTTCGCGAACTCACCTTCGAGGGGGCGACGCTGCGGTACGGCGAGCACCTGGCGCCCCACGTACGCGAGCGGATCGAATTCGAACTCGGTGTCATCGAGTCGATGGGGTTCTCGGCGTACTTCCTGGTGGTATGGGATCTCGTCGCCTACGCCCGCTCGCAGAACATCCGGGTGGGTCCCGGCCGGGGCAGTGCCGCGGGATCGTGCGTCGCGTACTGCCTGAAGATCGTCGACATCGACCCCATCCGGTACGACCTGCTCTTCGAGCGGTTCCTCAACCCGGGCCGCAAACAGATGCCCGACATCGACATGGACTTCGACTCGCGCTCGCGCGGCGAGATGATCAAGTATGCGGCGCGGCGATACGGCGCCGACCGCGTGGCGCAGATCATCACCTTCTCCACCATCAAGGCGCGCGCCGCAGTGCGTGACGCCGCGCGCGTGCTCGACTACCCGTACGTAGTCGGCGACAAGATCGCCAAGCTGATGCCGCCGCTCATCATGGGTCGGGACACGCCGCTGTACGCCTGTCTCGAAAAGCACCCGAAGTTCGCGGACGGCTACAAGATGGCGTCCGAACTCCGCGACCTCTACGACAACGACAAGGAAGCGAAGGACGTCATCGACGTCGCCCGCGGGCTCGAAGGGCTGCGCCGCCAGGACGGCATCCATGCGGCCGCGGTCGTGATCACGCGTGATCCGCTCACCGACTATCTCCCGATCCAGCGCAAGCCGGAGCCCGGGTCGCCGATCGAGGACGCCCCGATCGTCACGCAGTACGAGATGCACGGCGTCGAGGACCTCGGGCTCCTCAAGATGGACTTCCTCGGCCTGCGCAACCTCGACGTGATGGAGATCACGCTCGACCTCGTCGAACGGGGGACCGGCGTCCGCCCCGACATCGACAACGTCGACCTCGCCGACGCCAAGACCTTCGACCTCCTCCGCCTCGGCGACACGATCGGCGTGTTCCAACTCGAGGGCGGGCCGATGCGGGCGTTGATCCGTTCGCTCGAGCCGTCGTCGTTCGAGGACGTGGCCGCGCTCGTCGCGCTCTACCGCCCGGGCCCCATGGCGGCGAACATGCACACCGACTACGCCGACCGCAAGAACGGTCGCAAGCCCGTGGTGTACGACCATCCCGACCTCGAGGAGGTTCTCGGCCCCACGTTCGGGCTGATGATTTACCAAGAGCAGCTGATGCGGGTGTCGCAACGGCTCGCCGGTTACTCGCTCGAAGAAGCCGACAACCTGCGCAAGGCCACGGGCAAGAAGGACCGCGTCCTCATCGCGAAGGAACGCACGAAGTTCGTCGACGGCTGTGAGGCGCAGGGTTACGGCCGCGAGTTCGGCGAGAAGATGTTCGACATCATCGAGCCGTTCGCCGACTACTCGTTCAACAAGTCGCACTCGGTGGGCTACGGGTTCGTCGCCTACCAGACCGCGTACCTCAAGGCGAACTACCCGCGTGAATACCTCGCGGCGTTGCTCACGAGCGTGAAGGGCGACAAGGACAAGTCGGCGGTGTACCTCAACGAGTGTCGCCAGCTCGAGATCCCGGTGCTCGTACCCGACGTCAACGAATCGCTCATGGACTTCGCCGTGGTCCATCCCGTCGACGATTCGGGGACCCCGACGGGCGACGGATCGATCCGGTTCGGGCTGTCGGCGGTGCGCAACGTCGGTGAGGGTGTCGTCGGCAAGATCATCGAAGCCCGGGACGAGGGCGGACCGTTCACCGACTTCTACGACTTCTGCGAACGGGTGGAGACCACCGCGCTGAACAAGCGGACGATCGAGTCGCTGGTCAAGGCCGGCGGGTTCGACTCACTCGGCCACCCCCGTCAGGGTCTGGCGCTCGTGTCCGAACTCATCATCGAAGAGGTGCTCCGGCGGCGCAGCAAGGAGGCCGAGGGCCAGTTCGACCTGTTCTCGACGAGCATCACGGTCGCCGAATCCGAACGCGACCACAACCGCACACCGATCCCCGAGCAGGAGTTCGGTAAGACCCAGCGACTCGCGTTCGAGAAGGAGATGCTCGGGCTCTACGTGTCCGATCACCCGTTGATGGGTGCCGAGCGCGCGCTTCGGCGCCACACCGACGCGACGCTGTCCGAACTCAAAGAGATCCGGGAAGGCGAGCTGCGCACCGTGGGCGGCGTCGT
>JBDUBS010000126.1:0-2476 GCA_040003875.1 Acidimicrobiia bacterium
TGGAGTAGTCGAGATTCTCGACGATGCGGATCGAGTCGATCCGCTCCGAGAACCCACTCGCCACCAGCGGGAGCAGGTCGTTGGCGAACCCGGGGTCGATCCCCGAGGTGATGCACGTGGTGTCTCCCGCCTGGCACGCGGTCTCGAGTTGGCGGACCCAGCCCTTCGGCGCGGTGGGCGGGTAGAGCAGGGAGACGACCGAGGTCGAGACCACGTTCTTGCCCGACTCGAGGAAGCGGCACATGTCGGCCACCGCCTCACCCGGGCGCAGGTCGCCGGTGGCCGTGTAACAGACCACGTCGGCGTCGAGTGCGAGCAGTGCGTCGGCGTCGTTGGTGGCGATGATCCCGGTCGGCGTATCGAGGCCGGCGAGCTCGGCGGCGTCCTTCCCAGCCTTCTCGGGGGAGTGGACCCACAGTCCTACGAGCTCGAGATCGGGGTGATGCACGATCGCCCGCAGGGTGTGCAGGCCGACGTTGCCGGTGGACCACTGGATCACTCGATGCGTCATGGCGGCGGACGGTAGCGGTTCGGTTGCCGGGCGCGCCCGTAACGAACCGGCGCGATCGGAGACAATGTCGGAGTCGAAAGGAAGTCCCCCATGGTGTTCCGATTCCGCAACTCCGACAAGCCCGCAATCGTCGATCCGGAGAACGCGCTTCCGGGCCGGCCCGACGTGATGCCGCTCTCCGACAAGCACTTCGTGAACTTCCATCAGCTGCGGGGTCCGTACCCCGAAGGGCTCGAGACCGCCATGTTCGCTCTGGGATGTTTCTGGGGTGCGGAGCGGGTGTTCTGGCAGATCCCGGGCGTGTACACCACGGCCGTCGGGTACGCAGCCGGGTCCACGCCGAATCCGTCGTACGAAGAGGTGTGCAGCGGCCGCACCGGTCACACCGAAGCCGTCCTCGTTGTGTTCGACCCGGCGGTCGTCACCTACGACGCCCTGTTGCGGACATTCTGGGAAGGGCATGACCCCACCCAGGGCATGCGGCAGGGCAACGACACGGGCACGCAGTACCGGTCGGGCATCTACACGTATTCCGAAGCCCAGCAGGCCGCGGCCGAGGCTTCACGCGTGATGTTCCAGCCCCGGCTCGCTGAGACCGGCTACGGAGAGATCACCACGGAGATACGGCCCGCCCCCGAGTTCTATTTCGCCGAGGAGTACCACCAGCAGTACCTCGCGAAGAATCCGGGTGGCTACTGCGGACTCGGGGGCACCGGCGTCACCGCGTGTGTCCAGGGCGTCGAGTACATCTAGACGGCGGCTCTGATTCGTGACGAGATTGTTCGGGCGATGCCCATCGTGGCAGCCCGCGCGGTTCTCTCGTCGAGTCCGCGTAGCCGCACTTGCACCCCGAGGCCATAGGGAGGCGCGTCGAGCGCCATCAGATATGACGATGCGGGGTACAGCGTCAGTTTGGCCGCGTGACCGTCGACTCTGAGGAGCTCATCTGCACCTTCTGGTGGCGTGACCACCGACCGCCCGTCGAGGTCCGACAACCGCAACACCGCCACTTCGACCGCCCGAGACCTCATCTCCCCGACCGAAGCCCGTGGATCCCTCTTGGTCGGCTCGTAGAGGCAGCGTGCCACCGGCGTGTCCGGGAAGTGCGCTCCCGACGCGGTCTTGTCGGTCCGCTGCGTGAGCCGCACACGCTGCTTCGTCGCGACGAACACGTCATTCGGAGTCAGCAATGACATGCACTTCGGGAATCCATTGCTCGCGACCGCCCAAGTCGGGGTCGGGCTCGGCGCGGCGACGTGGGCGCTCCCTCCGCCTCCGCAAGCGGCGAGAATCGCGAGTCCGCTTGCTCCCGCGAGAAACCGTCCACGCTCAAGCACACTCGCCCTCTTACCCTGCAGGCCGGGAAGCCTGGAACCTAGCTGACGGCACCTCCGCCGCCCACGAGCCGGTCAACGAGCTGCCCGCGTCTCGGGATTTCAAAATAGAGATGCGCTCCGAAGCGCGTTGAACCGCTCCGCGCTTCGAGGGGGACCACGCGGAGATGGCTCGTCGTCACGGCCGTCGGCCTGGGATCGATCGTGCAGACTTTGGGAGCGACGCCCGCGCTCGCGGCCCACTCGAAGCGGAAGGACGCGCTGGCCGGGGTGAAGGTTCCGGACGCCTTCACTTCACTCGTCGTGGCGCCGATCAGCGATCCCACGGTCCCGTACCGCGGGACCGACGGGAAGTTCCACGTCGTGTACGACCTCCAGATCACCAACACGCGCACTTGATCAAGGGATCGCTGCTCGTGAAGCCTGGAGACAAGGCCAAGAAGGGCAGGTGGTCGCGAAGCTCGGCAACACCGGCAACTCAACCCCTGACACCTGCACTTCCAACCCCAGACCCTCGCGGATCGGGCCCGTTCGCGTGCTGTTCGCACATCCGGCTTGCGATGGTCGTGCGCAGCGTGTCAGGCATCACGAACGAGGGGCTCGAGTGCGGTGATGTAGTCGACGAGACACG
>JBDUBS010000558.1:0-8258 GCA_040003875.1 Acidimicrobiia bacterium
CTCGATGCCGGCATCATCCTCGACGAGAAGCCCAACGGCATCCCGGTGTGCAGCGACCTGGCCGAGGCCCTGACCCTGGCCGCCGGGATCCCCGACTGGTTCATCTTCGGCATGGCGCCGTCGAGCGGCATGCTCTCACCGCTCGAGCGCACCATCGTGCTCGACGCCATCAGCACGGGGATGGGCATCGTCAACGGCCTCCACGAGTTCCTGAACGACGACGCCGAGTTCGTGGCCGCGAGCGTCGCCGCCAACGTCACCATCCTCGATGTCCGACGGCCCCGCCCGAAGAAGGACCTCCGGATCTTCTCGGGTCGGATCTTCGACGTCACTTGCCCGCGCATCGCGGTGCTCGGTACCGACGGTGCGATCGGCAAGCGGACGACCGCGACCGTGCTCACCCAGGCCTTGAACGACGCGGGCATCCGCGCTGTGCTCGTCGGCACCGGCCAGACCAGCATCATCCAGGGCGCCAAGTACGGCGTGGCCCTGGACGCCATCGCACCCCAGTTCTGCTCCGGCGAAATGGAAGCGGCAGTCGTCGACGCGTTCGAAGTCGAGGATCCCGACGTGATCGTCGTCGAGGGTCAGGGCGCGCTGAGCCACCCCGCGTACCTCACCTCCGCGTACATCCTCCGCGGGAGTCAACCGGCCGGCGTCATCCTGCAACACGCGCCGAAGCGAGAGATGCTGAGCGACTTCCCCACCCTGTCGATGCCGACCCCGGCAAGCGAGATCAACCTGATCGAGACCTTCGCCCCGACGAAGGTCATCGGCCTCACCATCAACCACGAACGGATGTCGCCCACGGAGGTCGACGCCTCGATCGTCTCGTACGAGCGCGAACTCGGTATCCCCGTGACCGACGCGCTGACCCACTCGCCCGACCGGTTGGTCGCGATGGTGCGCGCCGCGTTCCCCGAGCTCGAAACGAGAAACTCCGCCGCCGTCGGATGAGCGCGCCGAGGCTCGACATCGACCTCGACAAGATCACTGACAACGCCCGAAGCCTGGTCGAGCGCCTTGCGCCGCGCGGTATTCGGGTGACCGGCGTGACCAAGGCCGCCCTCGGCCATCCCCTCGTCGCGGCCGCGATGCGACGCGGTGGCGTCCACGGACTCGGTGATTCGCGCATCGAGAACATCGAGACGATACGCGACGCCGCGATCCCCGGTCCGTTCACCCTGATCCGGTCGCCCATGGCCAGTCAGGTGAACCGTGTGGTCACCGCCGCCACCACCAGCTTCAACACCGAACCCGACGTGCTCGACCGGCTGTCGGCTGCCGCGTACGAACGGCACCTGCTGCATTCGGTGATTCTGATGGTCGAGCTCGGAGACCTGCGTGAGGGCGTATTGGTGGACGACCTCTTCGCGCTCGTTCGGCACACCCTCGATTGCCCGAATCTGATCCTGTCGGGCCTCGGGACCAACCTCGCGTGCCAGAGCGGCATCGCGCCGGACGCGGCCAAGATGGGCGAACTCTCCCGGCTGGTCGACTCGGTCGAAGCGAAGTTCGGGATCACGCTCGACGTGGTCTCGGGCGGCAACTCGGCCAACCTCGATTGGGCGCTCGGCGACGCCGACACCGGGCGGGTGAACGAGCTGCGACTGGGTGAGTCGATCCTCCTCGGCCGGGATCCACTCCATGGGCGCGTGCTCGACGGACTCCACACCGACGCCATCACGCTCGTGGCCGAGATCATCGAGTCCAAGGCGAAACCCGTGCAACCCTGGGGTGATGTGGGCCGGTCCGCATTCGGCGTCCCTGAGCCCCGCACCGGCGACGGGACCCGCCACCAGGCCTTGCTCGCGCTCGGGCGCCAGGACGTCGACCCGGACGGGATCACACCCCCGGCCCCGGTGACGATGCTCGGCGCGAGCAGCGATCACCTCGTCGTGGACATGGGCGTCCCCACGCGCATCGGCACCGAGGTCGAGTTCCAGCTCGACTACGCCGCGCTCCTGCGAGCGATGACCTCACCCCACGTGGCGAAGGAGTTCGTGTCGCCGAGCGGCCTACAGGCTGCGTAGATCCAGGTAGATCGTCGACAGCCCGAAGAGCAGGATCACGACGACCACAGCCGCCGCGACCGGCATGAGTTTCTGGTAGTCGACCCGGACCCGACGGCCCCGCACCTTCGAGGCGATGCCCTCGTACGCCGCCACCGCCGCGTGACCACCGTCGAGCGGTGGGAGCGGCAGCAAGTTGAAGAGGGCGACGAAAATGTTGATGGCTGCGAGCAGGCCGATCAGGACCCACCAGTTCCCGCCGACGATGTCACCACCGTCGGCCACGATCCCGACGACCGATCGGGGTCGTTCCTGGCTCGTGAATCCACCCTTGGAGTTCGTGACCGTCTTGCCGTACCGCTCGATGCCGCTCACCGAGAACACCTTGCCGAGTGCGCCGATGGTTTCCGAGGTTGCACTTCCGAAGGTCGAGAACGTCCGCGGTACCGCGGCCAGGGGGTTCATCGGCGTCGAGGTGAGGCTGCCGACGATCCCGACGCGCGGTGCGCCGTCGATCACCTTCGGGGTCGCGTGGACGGTGACGAGCTTCCCATCGCGTTCGACGGTGATCACGAGCGACTCGTTGCGATGGTCGCGGATGATCGTGCCGATCGACTCCCAAGCCGCGATCTTCTTGCCCCCGATCGACACGATCCGATCACCGGAACGGATCCCGGCCGCCTGGGCCGGCGAGTTCGCCGAGACGGTGTCGATGACGGTGGAGATCTTCTCCGTGCCATGAAACACGAGCAGGCCGAAGATGAGCACGAACGCCAAACAGAGGTTGACGATGATGCCGGCGAGCACCGTGATGAGGCGGCGGCCGACGGTGGCCTGCCGGTAGGTACGGGGTTCGTCCTCGGGGTCTACCTCTTCGAGGTTGGTCATGCCGATGATGCGGACGTAACCACCCGCCGGGATCGCCTTCACGCCGTACTCGGTCTCGCCCCGCTGGATCGACCACAGCTTCGGCCCGAACCCGAGGAAGAACTCGGTGACCTTCATCCCCGACTTCTTGGCGGCGATGTAGTGACCCCACTCGTGGAGCATGATCGTGAGGATCAGGCCGACGATGATGGCCACCGTGACCGCGAGCGACGGGCGAATCACGATGAGCGCGATGACCGCGAGCACCAGGAGCACACCGCCAGTGACCGCCTTGCGGGTCTCGACCGGCGGCGCATCGTCGCCCAACGGATCCTTCATGCAGTGGCTCGCTTCTCGATGACGGCGGTGGCGCGCGCCCGCGCCATTCGATCTGCTTCCAGAACGTCGTCGACATCGTCGACGTTCCCGGTTCCGTGCTGGAGTACCTCGTCAACGATATCGGCGATCTCGACCCACGAAATCCGTCCGGCGAGGAAGGCCTCGACTGCGATCTCGTTGGCGCCCGACAGTGTTGCCGGTGCACCGCCGCCCGCGCGACCGGCCCCATAGGCCAGCTTCAGGCAGGGGAACGCGTCCAGATCCGGCGCCTCGAAGGTGAGCGAGCCGAGCGTCGACCAGTCGACCGGACCGAACGCCTCGTCGAGGCGGGCCGGCGCCCCGAGCCCGAGCCCGATGGGGAGCTTCATGTCGGGCATCGAGAGCTGGGCGATCGTGGCGCCGTCCCGGAACGTGACCATCCCGTGGACGACCGACTGCGGATGCACCACGACTTCGATCCGGTCGAAGTCGACGTCGAACAGCTCGTGGGCCTCGATCACCTCGAGTCCCTTGTTCATCAGCGTCGACGAGTCGATCGTGATCTTGGGGCCCATCGACCACGTGGGATGGTCGAGCGCGTCCTCGATCGTGACCGAAGCGAGCTCGGCGCGGGTGCGGCCGCGAAATGGACCACCGCTCGCGGTGAGCACGATGGTGGCCACCTCCGCCGCGGTCCCCGACCGTAGTGCTTGGTACACCGCCGAGTGCTCCGAATCCACGGGGACGATCTCGCCGCCGCCGGTGTCGCGGATCGAGCGAACTACCGGCCCACCCGCGATCAGGCTCTCCTTGTTGGCCAGCGCCAGCCGTTTACCGGCCCGGAGTGCGGCGATCGTGGCGGGGAGCCCCGCGAACCCCACGACCCCGTTGAGCACGACGTCGGCATCGTCGAGGGCGGCGAGTTCGGCCAGGACTTCGGGCCGGTCTCCGGCGAGGAGGGCCCGCTCGGCCGGAACGCCGAACTCGGCTGCCTGCGCGGCGAGGAGGTCACGGTTGGAGCCGGTGGCGAGGGCCACGACCTCGTATTCGTCACGATGCCCGCGGATGACGTCGAGGGCCTGGGTACCGATCGAGCCGGTGGAACCGAGGAGGGCGACGCGACGCGTGGCGCTCAACCGAGCTTCAGCGCACGGGCGAGGAAATACACCGCCGGCATGCAGAACAGCAACGCATCGAAGCGGTCGAGTACACCGCCGTGCCCAGGGAGGAGCGCGCCGAAGTCCTTGATGCCGAGGTCGCGCTTCAACATCGACTCCGCCAAGTCACCGAGCGGGGCCATGAACGCGATCGTGATCCCGAGCGCGAGCGCATCGGTCAGGTCGCCCCACGGAGTGATCTGCTTGACGATCAGCACCGACGCGATGATCGAACCGGTCATGCCGCCGATCAGTCCCTCGACCGTCTTGTTCGGCGAGATCGCCGGCGCGAGGCGGGTCTTGCCGAACTGCGAGCCGACGAAGTACCCGAAGATGTCGTACGCGATCACCGGAACGGCCACGCCGATGATGAGTCCCACACCGTTCTGGAACGACAGGAGGAGCCCGGCGAAGCCACCGATGACGCCGACGTACACGAAGCCGCCGACGGTGACCGCGACGTTCACCATGGGCCGGGTGTGGACGACCTCGAACACGAACCACAGCAGCGTGAACACCATGACGAGCGGTATCACGAAGACGAACGCGAACTCGCCGCGGTCGTAGGCAAGGGGCACCATGGTGACCGCACCGAGGATCGCGACGAGCGTGGCCGGCCGGAACCCGCGGGCGTGGAGTGCTTGGAACAACTCGAACGTGCACAGGCCGACGACGACGGTCGCCAGGACCATCGTGACGCCGCGTCCGAGCGAGAGGCACACCAACGCCAGGACCGCCATCCCGACGCCGGAGACGATGCGCACGACCATGTCGGGGCGCTCGGCACCGAGACCCAACGGATCCTCGGTGCGGGTACTGGGGCGCGGCCGGGGCGAGGGCGTGGTGCGGACCCGTCGGGCGGCGACCTCACGGTCGAAAGCGACGTCGTCGTCCTCGGGCGGTAGCGCGAGCGCGCTCAGGCCCATCTCGTCGTCGAGGGCGGGCTCGAGTCCGTCGAAGGTCTCCAGTTCCTGGTCGGTCCAGCCGACCGCGCCGCCGGTGCGGTACCGCAGACCGGCTCCCGATTCGGTGGAGTCGTCGTCGCCGAGGATGATCGGGACCTCGCCGGTGGCGGGCTCGCTCCAGTGCGGGAGGCCTTCGGGCGCCGGTGCCGAACCCGACTCGACCGGTTCACTCGGTGGGAGGGGCGCGACGTCGTCGGCCTCCGGATCCACGGCCGCGATCGCCTGAGTCCCCTGGGGGTCCCAGTCGGCATCATCGAAGTCGCTGCTCAGGACGGGCTGCTCCGCGGTGGGTTCCTCGTCGACCTCGTCCCGATCGGCCGCCGGCCGAAACGGCTGGTCGACCAGGTTCGTCATCTCGGTGCGAAACGACTCGTCGCTCGTGTGGTCGACGGATCCGGCATCGGATTGTGGGTCGGATTCGGGGTCGCCGAGGCGGCGGGCGACCGCCTCGCCCGACTCGACGACGGCGTGCGCTTCCTCCGCGCCGATGATCCGGACGCCTTCGCCGGCGATCGGCGGTCTCACCACCGGACGCTGACTGGTCTCGTTGTCTTCGTCGTGACGATCAGTCACGGCACTACCCCCCGTGGCGCACCTGGAACCACGCGCACCCTAGACCGACTGGGCCTTTGGCCCCAGTACCCACCGGTGACCGCCTCAGACCTCGAGCAGCTCGTGTTCCTTGTGCCCCAGCATCTGGTCGACCTCGTGGATCACCTCGTGGGTGACCTTCTCCAGCTCTTTCTCGATGCGTTCGAGCTCGTCACGGGACAGTTCGCCGTTCTTCTCCAGGGCTTCGAGCTCCTGGCGGGCATGGCGACGCAGGTTCCGGACGCTCACCCGGCCGTCCTCGGCCTGGCCCTTCACGACCTTCACCAGGTCCTTGCGCCGGTCCTGGGTGAGTTCGGGGAAGACGAGCCGGATGACCTGGCCGTCGTTCCCCGGATTGATGCCGAGGTCGCTCTGTTGGATCGCCTTCTCGATGGCGCCCATCGCCCCCTTGTCGTAGGGCGCCACGACGAGCACCCGGGGCTCGGGAACGCTGAACCCGGCCAGTTGTTGGAGCGGGACGTCACTGCCGTAGTAGTCGACCCGGATCTTCTCCACCAACGCCGGCGTGGCCCGCCCGGTCCGCACCGATGAGAACTCCGACTTCAGGTGCTCGATCGCCTTGTCCATCTTCTCGCGGCAGTCGGCCATCACCTCGGGGGCGGTCGCCATCTCAGGTCTCCCATCTGTTCATGAAGGAGTGGTCACGAAGGTGTACTCACGAGGGCGTGCTGACGAGCGTTCCGATCGCCTCACCGATCAGGGCCCGCCGGATGTTGCCGGGCGTCGACACGTCGAAGACGATGATCGGCAGCTCGTTGTCCATGCAGAGCGTGATCGCGGTGGAGTCCATCACCTTGAGGCCCCGGTTGATCACCTCGAAGTGCGAGACGGCGTCGAGCTTGACCGCGGTGGGATCGAGCCGGGGATCGGCGCTGTACACCCCGTCGACGCCGGAGTGGGTGCCTTTCAGCACCGCATCCGCGCCCATCTCCGCGCCCCGGAGTGCCGCGGTGGTGTCGGTGGTGAAGTACGGGTTGCCGGTTCCGGCCGCGAACACGACGATGCGACCCTTCTCGAGGTGGCGGATCGCCCGGAGCGGGATGTAGGGCTCGGCGACCTTGGCCATCGTGATCGCGGTCTGGACCCGGGTCGGCTGGCCGACGCTTTCGAGCGCGTCCTGGAGCGCCAGCGCGTTGATCACGGTGGCCAGCATGCCCATGTAGTCGGCTCGGGCGCGGTCCATACCCCGGGTCTTGCCCGCGATGCCCCGGAAAATGTTGCCGCCGCCGACCACGATGGCGATCTCGAGACCGAGTTCGGCCCTCGCGTCGGCGATCTCGGTCGCGATCCGTTCGACGATGGTGGCGTCGATCCCGAAGCCGATCTCCTCTGCGAAGGACTCGCCCGACAGCTTCAGGATGACGCGATGGAACCGGCTCCCGGGCACGGTGCCTAGTCCTCGCCGACCTTGACGCGGGCGAAGCGCCGGACGGTGACGCCGGCGCCGAGACCTTCGACCAGTTTGGCGATCGTGGTCTTGGGCTCCTTGACGAAGCCCTGCTCGAGCAGGCAGTAGTCCTTGTAAAAACCGTTCAGCCGACCGGCGACGATCTTCTCGATCGCATTCTCGGGCTTGCCCTCGTTCCGCGTGAGCTCGGTGAGGACCTCGCGCTCCTTTTCGATCGCGTCCGCGGGCACGTCGTCTTTGCTGACGAACCGGGGTGCGGCACTCGCGATGTGAAGGGCGATGTCGTGCGCGACGCCCTGGGCCTTCTCGTCACCCGGGGTCACGCCGCCGAGTTCGACGAGGACGCCGATCGTGCCGCGGTCGTTCTGCACGTGCTTGTACGCGTCGAGTACACCGTCGGCCGACTCGTAGCGAACGACCCGACCGAGCTCGATCCGCTCACCGAGCGTGGAACCCATCTGGGTGACGGTCTCGCCCACCGTGGAACCGCGGAAGGGTTGCCCGGAGAGGTCGGCATCGCCGTCGGTAGCGACCTGCTGGGCCAATGTCGCGACCACATCCTTGAAGTCGGCGCTCTTGGCGACGAAGTCGGTCTCGCAGTTGAGCTCGACCACGGCGGCGTGGTCGCCGGCCACGACGACCTCGACCGCACCCTGGTCGGCCGCCCGACCCTCGCGCTTGGCTGCCCCCGACAAACCCTTCTTCCGGAGCCAGTCCTTGGCGACGTCCATGTCGCCGTCGGACTCGACGAGCGCCTTCTTGCAGTCCATCATCCCCGCCCCGGTGAGCTTCCGGAGCGTCGCGACGTCCTTCGCGGCGATATCAGCCATCGGTGCTCTCAGTGTGCTCGGGCGTCGCGGCGTCGGCCGCGGGCGCGTCGGAGGCGGGCTCGGGCGTCGCAGGTGCTTCCGGCTCGGGC
>JBDUBS010000203.1:0-2470 GCA_040003875.1 Acidimicrobiia bacterium
ACCGGCCGGTCGAGCACGTCACCGAGGAGAACTACTTCTTCCAGCTCTCGAAGTTCGAGCAGCCCCTCATCGACTACTACGAGGCCAACCCGCATGCGGTGCAGCCCGACAGCAAGCGGAACGAGGTCCTCGGGTTCCTCCGCCAGGGACTGCGCGACTTCTCGATGAGCAGGACCTCGATCTCGTGGGGCATCCCGCTGCCGTGGGACGCCGCCCACGTCACCTACGTCTGGTACGACGCGCTCATCAACTACGCGAGCGCGGTCGGGTTCGGGTCCGATCCCAGCGAGTTCGCGTACCGCTGGCCGGCCCAGTACCACCTCCTCGCCAAGGACATCCTGCGGTTCCACGCCGTCTACTGGCCCGCCATGCTGATGGCGGCGGGGCTCCCGCTCCCGGAGCGGCTCTTCGTCCACGGGTTCCTGCTGGTGGGGGGGGAAAAGATGAGCAAGACGAGCCTCAACAACATCGCACCCGCCGACCTCGTCCCCGAGTTCGGTAGCGACGGTTTCCGCTACCACTTCCTCACCGACCTCCACTTCGGCCAGGACGGCGACTTCAGCTACGAGGGGATGGTCGCCCGCTACAACGCGGACCTCGCCAACAACTTCGGGAACCTCGCGAGTCGCGTGCTCAACATGGCGGTCACCTATTGCGACGGTGTCGTGCCGGTGACGCGTGCGGACGGCCCGCTCGAGGCCCAGGCCGGGCTCGCACTCGAGGCCTACGAGGCCGCGCTCGGTGAGTTGAAGTTCGACGAAGGTTTCGGCGCGGTGTGGCAGCTCATCCGCGATGCCAACTCGTACATCGAGGACTCGGAACCCTGGAAGACGCACAAGGCGGGCGACGCCGATGCGACCGCCGCCGTCCTCGGCGACTGCCTCGAGGTGTTGCGGATCGTCGCGTTGCTGGCGTCGCCGGTGATCCCGCGCGCCGCGGCGGAGTTGTGGAGCCGGCTCGGACTCCCGGGGACGCCGGAGGAGCAGTTGCTCCCGGCCGGGGCGGCGTGGGGCGGGGCGCCCACCGCCGGGAACGCCCTCACCAAGGGCGCCTCGCTCTTTCCTCGCATCGAAGCGTGAGCACCGACCTGCCGGCCTCGGGTTGGGTCGACAGCCACTGCCACCTGCCCGCCGACCTGGCCGAGGCCGATGCCATCGCCGACCGGGCCCGGGCGGCGGGCGTCGACTGGATGGTGTGCGTCGGCACCGACCTGGCCACCTCCGAGGCCGCCATCGCCCTCGCCGAGCACCGCGACGACGTCCGGGCCACCGTCGGTCTCCACCCTCACGATGCCGTGCATCTCGATGCCCAGTGGCCCGAACTGTGTCGGCTCGCCCGCCACCCGGTGGTGGTCGCGATCGGCGAGGCCGGACTCGACCACCACTACGAACACTCGCCGGGTCCCGACCAGGCCGCCGCGTTCCGCGCCCAGATCCGGCTGGCCCACGAACTCGATCGGGCACTGGTGATCCACACTCGTGAGGCTTGGGACGAGACCTTCGCGATCCTCGACGACGAGGGCATACCGCGGCGCACCGTCTTCCACTGCTTCACGGGCGGACCCGACGAGGCCGCCGCCTGCCTCGCACGCGGTGCCCACCTCTCGTTCAGCGGGATCGTGACGTTCAAGAACGCGGGGGACGTGCGCGCCGCGGCGGCGGCGGTTCCCGCGGATCGGATGCTCGTCGAGACCGACAGCCCGTACCTCACGCCGGTCCCGTTCCGCGGCCAGGTGAACGAGCCGGCCCGGGTGACCGACGTCGGCGCCGGACTCGCGACCGCGACGGGCCAGACTTCTGAGGCGGTGGCTCAGCAGACCGCTCGAGTCGCTGACCTGGTCTTTCGCGTCGCCTGATCGCGGATCGGGCCGCTCCGAACTGGCAGATCCTGGTATCGAGATTGACCTTGCAGGGGGCCATCGTTAGGTTCGCCGGGTCCTGAACGGCCGCCGCGGAGTGCGGCCGACACCCCGGAGGCGGACCCATCAGCGAGCATTTGACTCGTCGCACCGTGCGACCAGTGAGCGGCGACGCGCGCGCCCGGCGCGACGCGCTGCGCGCCGTCCGGCAGTCGCCGGCCCGGCTTGCCGCGCCGGAGCCACACGTGTGGTTGCCGATCGTGGCCCTCACCGAAGAGTTCGACGCGCTCGATCTCAGTGCGGAACTCGAGCTGCTCGAACTCGATCACGATCTCGAGACCCTCGACCTGAGTGACGACGGCGCCGCGGCCATCGGCATCACCGAGGAACTCGAGGTGCTCCTCTTCGCCGAGGGCCAGGACGATCTGGCGCGGGAGCTCGAGACCATCGAGTCGGGGTTCTGGCGGGCGGCCGAGGCCGACCACCCGTTCCTCACCGGTGAGTTGCCGGTCATCCGTCCGACCGTGCCCTCGGTCGAGATCCCGGTGCCCGAGGCAACCGTCGGTGCCGCGCCGGTCGAGGCCGCTCCAGCGGCGCTCGCCCCGCCGGTGG
>JBDUBS010000485.1:0-2468 GCA_040003875.1 Acidimicrobiia bacterium
CGCGCGGGCGGCCGCCATGAGGTTCGCGTGGGAGAGCGTCACAGGCCGCGGCGCGCCGGAGCCGCCGACCGTCAACGCGATAAGCGCCGGCGCGCCTGGCGAGAGGCGCGTGACCGACGCACGCCACGCGTCGACCGAGTCCGTGGCGAGGTCGGGCGCGGCGACTCCGATCAGCGGCGGCGGAGCACTGGACGAAGCTGCGAGCCCGCGAGGTTCGACGACGAACACGGTGTGCAGTTGTGGCGCGGACACGCGGGCTTCGCGAAGGACCTCCAGCTGCTCGGCGTCCTCGACGATCGCGATCCGCACATCCGCGCCGGCGAGGAGCGCTCCGAGCTCGGAGCCAGCGACCCCGGGGTGCAGCGACACGACGCACGCTCCCATACCGAGCAACCCGGTGCCCGCGGCTGCGGCCTCCAGGCCCGGTCCGACGATCATCGCGACACGCGTACCTGGCTCGACTCCGATGCGCCCGAAGCCGGTCGCGTAGGCGGCAACGCGCGCTTCGAGCTGCGCCCAATCGGTCTCGGCCCAGACCCCGAGCGTCTTCTGGCGCCATGCAACCTGATCGGGAGAGGTCGCGGCGCGCGCGATGAGCAACGCCGGCAGCGAGGACGCCGCGCCGAGCTGCTCGACGCGAATACGGCCACGCGAGTCCGTCAGCACGCCCGCATGCCTCCGGCCGCCCTCATCCGGCACCCCCGAGGTACGCCTCGATCACCGACGGATCGGCCTGGATGACGGCGGGCGAGCCCACCGCGATCACCTCGCCGAAATTGATCGCCAGCACCCGGTCCGCGAGGTCCATGACGAGGTGCATGTCGTGCTCGACGAGGATCATCGTGAGTGCCAGCTCGGCCCGGAGCGACACGATCGCCGCCGCCATCACCTCGGTCTCCCCTGCGTTCATTCCGGCGACCGGCTCGTCGAGCAGCAGCACCTTCGGATCCATCGCCAGTGCCCGACCGAGCTCGATGCGCTTCTGTACTCCATACGGGAGCGCGGCGACCGGTGTGCCGCGGTACGGCCCGAGCATCAGCAGGTCCGCGATCTCTTCGCACCGCCGCCGGTGCATCACCTCGTCCCGCTTGGCTCGCCCGATCCAGCCCATTCCCGCGAAGAAGCCCGTGTGCATCAGGTGGTGGCGGCCGAGCAACAGGTTGTCAATCACATCCAGATTCGTGAACAGCGCCAGGTTCTGGAATGTACGCGCTATTCCCAATGACGCAATGGCCGAAGGCCGCCGCCCCACCAACTCTTCGCCGTCGAGCACGATCGAGCCGGTCTGGGGCGCGTAGACACCGTTGAGGCAGTTGAAGATGGACGTCTTCCCGGCTCCGTTGGGACCGATGATCGCGAACAGCTCGCCGGCGAAGACATCAAAGTCAACCGCCTGGAGGGTGGTGACGCCACCAAAACGCAGCGTGAGGTCCGAGACCGCGAGCAACGAGCCCGGGTTCGCGTCGCCGCGCCGCTCAGATTGCGTTGTCGTATCCGAGGCCATCACGGCATCCACGGCCGGACACGAGTCGAAGCCGTCAGCGTCGCGAACGAACGCCGGCCACTCTCGGTTGCGCCGAGGTACAGGCGGCCGATCTCGGGATCGTCGGCGAGATCCGGTCCTGACCCCTCGCGCACCACCCGGCCCGTTTCGAGGACGTACGCGTGGCTCGCGATCGAGAGCGCCATCGACGCGTTCTGTTCGACGAGCAGAACACTCGTCCCGGCGCGGTTGATCGCCACGATGATCTCGCGGATCTGGCGCACGATCATCGGCGCCAAGCCGAGCGACGGCTCATCGAGCAACAGGAGGCGGGGGGCGGCCATCAGCGCACGCGCAATCGCGAGCATCTGCTGTTCGCCACCCGAGAGGTAACCGGCCGCACTCCGGCGTCGCGTCGCGAGCACGGGAAAGAGCTCGAGGACGTGCGCGTAGGTCGATCGGACGCCGGCGCGGTCACGACGAGTGAACGCACCGGCCCGAAGGTTCTCGTCGACGGTGAGTTCGCCGAAGATTCGCCGGCCCTCCATCACCTGCGCGAGTCCACGACGCACGACTGCCGCCGGGTTCGCCCGTTCGATGCGGGCGCCTTCGAACTGGATCATCCCAGAGGAGACCGACCCGCGGTGCACGCCCAGCAGACCCGAACACGCGCGGAGCAACGTCGTCTTGCCGGCGCCGTTCGCGCCGAGCAGAGCGACGATCGAGCCCGTCGGTACCTCAAGGCTCACCCCGCGCAGCACGTGGATGGCCTCGCCGTACACGACGTCGATGCCATGCACCCGCAGGATTGGTCCGTCCGCGTCGAGCGACATCGCCTCGGACCTTACGCCCGAGCCTCGGCACCTTCAAGCAGGTGTGAGCGACGGATGTTCGCAAGTTTTGATCTCGTCGAACTTGAAGAACCCAAGACCTGAAGGTCTGTCACCGTCACGGTTCACCCGCCGTATGAGGTCGGGGGCGGACG
>JBDUBS010000066.1:0-8227 GCA_040003875.1 Acidimicrobiia bacterium
CGCACCGCTTCGGCCACGTCGCGGTAGATGGGGATCCCGTTGGCGGCGTCGTCGAGCAAGTCGCCCGCGTCGCGCCCGGCGGTACAGCTGTCGATGACACCGAGCACCTGGTACTTCTCGGAGTGGCGGACCAGACCGTTGGCGGTCTTGCCGTCGAGTTTGCCGAAGTTGCCCTCGCAGTACACGAAGGCGGTTGCCCCCTCGGGGGCAGTGGGTGGGTTTTCGCCCATAGTGGAACTCGGACGTACCGAAACAGCAGACATTGCGCTCCTCGAGTGAACTCAGAGGAGGCGACAGGATCGTTTCGGGCGAGGGGCCCAAGGCAAACGAGCCGTCTTCCCTAAGAAGGGGGTGACCCCCGATCGTACCAGGCGCGTCGGGTTCCTCAGGGGGGCGCGTAGTCTCGGGTGCATGCCCACGCCCCGTCGCCTGACTCGCCAAGTCGTGGTCGGGCGGGCGCCGGGCCCGAGCGTGGCCGTCGGGGGCGACGCGCCGGTGTCGGTGCAGTCGATGACCACCACCAAGACCGCCGACGTGGAGGGCACCCTCGCCCAGATCTATGCCCTCGCCGCGGCCGGCTGCGACATCGTCCGGTGTACGTGCAACGAGGAGGAGGCCGCCGAAGGCCTCGCGCAGATCGTGCCGCGCTCGCCGGTCCCGATCATCGCCGACATCCACTTCCAGTACCGGCTCGCGCTCGCGGCAATGGAGGCGGGGGTGCAGGGCCTGCGTCTGAACCCGGGCAACATCCGCAAGGCCGCGCACATCAAGGCCGTCGCCCAGGAAGCCAAGGACCGTGGTCTGCCGATCCGCATCGGCGTCAACGCGGGCTCGCTCGATCCCGACATCGCCGAGCAGTACGGCATCACTCCCGAGGCGCTGGTTGCGTCCGCGCAACGCGAACTGGCGCACTTCGCCGAGGTCGGCTTCGACGACGTGAAGATCTCCGTGAAGGCCAGCAACGTCGCGTTGATGATCGACGCGTACCGCTTGCTCTCGGAGACTGTTGACCATCCGCTTCACCTCGGCGTGACCGAGGCGGGGCCACCGCCGAACGGTTTGATCAAGTCGACCGCGGGAATCGCGACGCTTCTTGCCGAAGGCATCGGCGACACCATCCGCTATTCGCTCACCGCGGATCCGGTCGAGGAGGCCCGCGCCGGTCGAACCCTGCTCGAGTCCCTGGGCCTGCGCGAACGTCGTGGTCTGGATCTCATCGCGTGCCCGAGTTGCGGGCGCGCCGAGGTGGACGTGATCAAGGTCGCGGGCGACGCGCAGGCGGCGCTCGGCGAGTTGAAGATCCCGTTGCAGGTCGCGGTGATGGGGTGTGTCGTGAACGGACCCGGCGAGGCGCGCGAGGCCGATCTCGGGATCGCGGCGGGCCGTGGCCGTGGCCACCTCTTCGTGAAGGGTCAGGTCGTGCGGGTGGTCCCCGAGGCCGAGATGGTCGACGCGTTGGTCGCGACCGCGAAGCAGATCATGGACGAGGGCATCGAAGCGGTGATCGCCTCGGCCGACGCGGGCGCGGCGGCCGAGGCCGAGGCCACTCGGGTGGAACTCATCACCTCGCAGGGAACCGACGCGAACCACGACGCCGAGAAGATCGACCGCATCCGCGAGCTCACCGGGGACTAGCCGCGGTTGGTGTGCCAGTCGCGGCGGCGGGCGGCGAGGCCGGTGAGTCGGGCTTCCTGTAGTCGAGTGGCGCGGAGGCGATTCACCAGTCCGTCGTCCACCGGAGTGAGTGCGTCGGCCCCCACGACCCATTCGAGCAGGTGATCGGCGAGGGCCGGGTTGCGGGGCAGCGCGGGACCGTGGAGGTACGTGCCGAGGAGACGTTCGGCGAGCACACCGTCCACGCCTGCAACCCCGTTGCCGTGTCCGACGGTCACCCGACCGAGCGGTGCAACACCTGGTCCGAGCGTGGTGCGGCCGCCGTGGTTCTCGAAGCCGGTGAGGGTCGGAAGTCCCGTCGCCGGTGTGGGCTCCACGACGACCTCGCCGATGAGCCGACCCGTCCCGGCGCGCGTCGAGAGGTCCACCAGGCCGAGCCCGTCGAGGATGTCGCCGTCGCCCGCCTCGTAGCTCGTACCGAGCAGTTGGAACCCGGCGCACACCGCGAAGATGACCGCGCCCGCCTCGCGTGCGGCGTCGATTGCGGCCCGCGACGCCCGCATGCCGTCGGCGGCCATCACCTGCGCGTCGTCCTCGCCACCGCCGAAGAGGTAGACGTCGAGCGAGTCGGGGATCGGCGCACCGGCGGGCACCTCCACGTACTCGGCCGCGATGTCGCGTCGTCGGCAGCGCTCGACGAGCACGATCGCGTTGCCACGGTCGCCGTAGGTGCCGAGGAGTTCGGGATAGACGAGGCCGACGCGGACGGCGGAGGTCCGACTCACCACGAGGCCTTGGTCAACGCCGTGAACTGGGTGTACGACGCGACGATGTTGACCGGTCCGGTGAGACGCTCCGCGGCGCGTAACGGATCGGGCTCGACCAGATGGTCGACGCCGCCGTACTCCAGCCGGACCGCGACGTCGAGCGCGCGTTCACCGCTCGCGGCCACCTCGTGGCCGCGCAGGATCTCGTACGGCACGTCCCACAGCCACGACGGATCGCGACCGTCGGCCACGTGCGCGTTGACCGCCAACACCACCGCACCCGGTTGCGGCGCGAGCCAGCGCAGGACTTCGGTCCAGCCCGCCGGGTTCTTGGCGAGCAGGACGCGGGCCTCGCGGCCGTCGGTCAGCCGGCAGGTCGAGAACCGACCCGACACGACGTCGACCGTGCGCATCCCGGCCGCCGCCTGCGTGGGGTCGGCACCGAAGTGTGCGATCGCGGTGGTGAGGGCGAGGGCCGCGTTCATGCGGTTCCAGTCGCCCGGCAGGGCCAGGGCGAGCGGGACGGGGCCGCTCGGGGTGATCAGGGCGTCGCCCGCCAACCGGTAGGCGGCCTCGGGCTGGGTGAAGCCGCAGGTCGGGCAGGTGAAGGAATCGGTCGTCCAGGTGAGGAGCGCGGCGCACTCGGGGCAGGTCGCGGCGTCGGAGCGCCACGGTGCGCCCAGCGCGACCCAGGTGACGTTGCGGGCCGGACCCACCGACCAGACCACGTGCGGGTCGGACGCGTTCGCCACGACGGCGCGATCCGGGTTGGCGGTACAGACCGCGCGCCATTTCACCGCGATGCTGCGGACTTCGCCGAAACGGTCGAGTTGGTCACGCGTGAGGTTGCCGAGCACGAGCACGTCGGCCCGCAGTGGGTCGACCACCCTCGGCACCCAGCGTTCGTCCACCTCGAGCACCGCGACCGTCCCGCTCGGATTCCGGCCCAGGGCGGCCGCGATCCCCGCGGGCATGTTTGCCCCCGTGTGGTTGGTGACCACGGAGGTGTCGCACGCGCGTAACGCGTCAGCCAGGAGGCGCGTGGTCGTGGTCTTGCCGTTGGTCGCGGACACGATCGCGACTCGACGGTCGGCGACGACGTCGGCGAGCAGGTCGGGATCGATCGCGAGCATCACCCGACCGCTCACCTGGGTCCCCGCCCCGCGTCCGGTCACTTGGGAGGCCCACCCGGCCGCTCTCCCCGCGAGGAGCGCCGCCGCAACCCGCGGTCCTCGCCTCACGCCATTCCCGCTCTCGTCGACTTCGTGCTCGGTCCTCGCCTCACGCGCGTTCGCACCAGTAGGCGTCGACGCGGTACGGGATCGAGATGTGGTCGCGACCGACGGTCTCAGGATGGGTCGCGAGTAGCGCTCGCACTTCGTCGAGCACCGCGCGCTTGGCATCCGGTTCGAGCACCGCCACGTGACTCACCGATTGGAATCGTTCGACTACCTGCTCCACCGTGAGCAGTTGCACGTGATGGAACGTGGCCTCCTGGAGCGGCCCGAAGAACGGTGTCTCGGTGAACGCCGATTCGTGCCATTGCTCGTGCTGGCGCCACGGTGCGTGCTTCTCGACGCGATCCATGATCGACCAGAGCATGTCGACGTGCGGCGCGGACCGGTCCCGTGCATTCCAGACCAGCCCGAGCCGGCCGCCGGGACGCAGGACGCGACCCGCCTCCGCGAGCGCAGCGGCCGCGTCGAACCAGTGGAAGGCCTGGGCGACGGTGATCGCGTCGAACGACGCGGCCCGGAATGGCAGCCACTCGGCCGTGCTCGCCACCAGCGGGACGTTGGGGCTGGTGTGAGAAAGTACGGCGCGCATCCCGTCTACCGGCTCGGACGCGACGATCCGGGCGCCGAGCGGTTCGAGCAATCGGGTGAACTTGCCGGTCCCCGCCGCGAGGTCGAAGACGTCGCGGCCCGGCCCGATCCCGAGGTGTTCGGCGAACCACTCGATGCACTCCGGCGGATACCCGGGCCGCGCCCGTTCGTAGGCGGCTGCTTCGCGGTCGAATCCGGCGTCGGCGACACGGTGGACGGGCACGCCGCCATGATGGCAGCTGCCTCGGTCGGTGGTACGGGTCCTTCGGCCGTGGATCGTCAGCGGGGCTTTGATGCCTGCAGCGTGTAGCTGGCGGCGAGGCGGTCCGGGTCCTCGGCCAACTCCCATTCTCCGAGCGGCGGCACCTCGCGCATCAGGCCGTCCAATGCGTTCCACGGTACGGTGCGATGCTCGGTCAAGCCGTCGAGCCGCAGTCCGGCGGTGACGAGGGCGGTCACGATCTCTCCGATGCTCCAGTTCCACTGGTACGTCGTGGTGTGGGCAAGGGGGGTGCCGTCGCCCTCGTAGCTCGTGGCCTCGTCGAATCGGGTCGCGCCCACCGAGCCGAACGCGGGATAGCGGACCGCGACGATCCCGTCCGTGCGCGTCTCGTCGAGGGTCATCAGCATCGGGTGTCCTTCGCGCAGGTGGAGTCGGCCGCCGGGCCGTAACAGCTCCGTCACCACCTGGGCCCACCCATTGATGTCGGGCAACCAGACGAGTGCCCCGATGCCGGTGAACACGAGATCGAAGCGGCCGGCGCCGAGCACGGCCACCGCGTCGTACAACTCACCCTCCACGAAGGTCGCCGTCGAGTCCGCCCGGTCTGCGAGCCCGCGTGCCGCAGCCACCGCTCGAGGTGAGAAGTCGTACCCGATCACCGACCGGGCGCCGAGCCGGCCCAACGAGACCGTGTCGGTGCCGATGTGACACTGGAGGTGCACGACGTCGAGCCCCGCGATGTCGCCCAGTCGGGGCACGTCGAACTGCACCACCCGACTGAGGTGGGCCGGATCGTCGAACTCTTCGAGCGCGTATCCGTCGGGCCCGGTGTGGACCGGGACCCGGTCCTCCCAGTTGGCGAGGTTGGCAATCCGCTGCTCGTCCATGGCCATCGCGGCCATGATGCCAGTGTGCTCTCGTCTCGCGGCGAACTCGATCCCGACGACATCGAGCCGAAGTTGGTGGATCTCCACGACGTGTTGCGCGGCCGAATCGACATCCATGAGCGTCTCGTACCACTGGCGGCGGACTGCGGGCTCGAACTGGTCGACGAGCGCCTGACCGCCCCCGGGACTTGGCAGGAGTCGCCGGCCGATCTGGTCGAGCGGTTGGAGACGCGGCAGTGGGGCGCCCTGATCGAGTTGGACGACGCCGCTTTTGCCGAGCACGTGCAGCCGGTGATCGACGGGCTCCGATCACTCCCGGACTTCGAACTCCCCCGTGCGCGCACCGGACGTCATCGGCGCTTCGTTTTCGTGCCGCGCGGATCCGCGACAGACTCGGCGACGGATGCCGGAGACCCTGCCGTTCCCCGGGCCCAGGAGGAATCGATGACCGACGCATGGCTGGATGCAACCGCCCAGGCCGAACTGGTGCGCTCGGGTGACGTCAAGCCACTCGAACTCGTCGAGGATGCGATTGCGCGCGTCGAGGCGCTGAACCCGCGTCTGAACGCGGTGATCCACACCAGCTTCGAGCGGGCACGCGACGCGGCGCGCGGTGAACTCCCCGACGGACCGTTCCGTGGCGTCCCGTTTCTCATCAAGGACGCGGTGTGTCACGAGGCCGGCGAGCCGTACCACTTCGGTATGCAGGTGCTGAAGGACCTGGACTGGCACGAAGACGCGGACACGTGGCTCGTCGAACGCTATCGACGGGCCGGACTCGTCAGCATCGGACGCACGAACCTGCCCGAGATGGCGAGCACCGTGACCACCGAGCCGCTCGCGTACGGCGCCACCCGAAATCCGTGGGACCTCGATCGGTCGACCGGTGGGTCGAGTGGGGGTGCCGCGGCCGCGGTGGCTTCCGGGATGGTGGCCGCAGCCCACGGCAACGACATGGGTGGTTCGATCCGACTCCCGGCGTCGATGTGTGGCCTCGTCGGCCTGAAGCCGACGCGGGGGCGCACCACCCTCGGTCCCGACTTCGGCGAGTTGTGGGGTCCCACGGCGCACGAGCACGTACTCACCCGATCAGTACGGGACACCGCCGGCATCCTCGATGCAGCGCACGGGCCCGGGATCGGCGATCCGTTCGAGATCATCCCCCCGGCCCGGCCCTACGTCGACGAGGTCGGCGCGCCGACCGGAACGCTGCGCATCGGGTTCCGGACCCTGCGCTGCGATGGTACCGGCGACTCCGATCCCGCGGTCGTGGCGGTGGTGCGGGCAGCAGCGCAGTTGTGCGAGTCGCTCGGTCACGAGGTGACGGATGAAGTCGTCGCACCACTCGACGATCCGGGCCTGCTCGCCGCGCTGCCCGGCCTCTGGGCGGGGGTGATCGGGCGCGAAGTCGAACGGTGGAGCGAGCGGATCGGTCGGACCATCGCCATCGAGGAGTTGGAGCCGATCAACCAGGCGCTCGTCGGGATGGCCGAGGGAGTGAGCGCGAGCGCCTACGTCGGCGCGCTCGAGACGTTGCAGCGGTGGGCGCGTGGGGTCGCCGGTTGGTTCGCCGACTTCGACGTGCTGATGATCCCGACGATCCCCGAACCGCCGTTCCGGCTGGGCCGGTTGGCGGCGGGCCAGGCCGACGGGTTCGCGCAACTGCTCGACGCCGGCACGCTGATCACGTTCACGTTGCCGTTCAACGCGACCGGTCAGCCGGCGATCTCTTTGCCGCTCGGGATGAGTGCCGAAGGACTCCCCATCGGTGTCCAACTGGTGGCGCCGTTCGGCCGGGAAGACGTTCTCATTCGCCTCGCTTCACAACTGGAGACCGCGGCACCGTGGGTCGACCGTCGCCCACCGGTCTCCGCCACGTAGCGGTCCACCTTTCGGCTCGTGAAATGCAGGTCAGGGTCTGCGGTTTCGGCGCCGAAAGCCGGGCGATCGGCGAGTGCGCCCAGGCGGGCCTCGTTGTGGTCGAGGTACGACGTCACGGTGGGTCGGAATATCGTCGCCGGATGCGAGCATTCCGATTCGGATACCAAGTCGGCACCGGGTCGGCCGCCGAGCTGATCGATGCCGCTCGTCGGGCGGAGGCGGCGGGTTTCGACGTGGTGCACACATCGGATCACGTCGGCGACTCGTGGGCTCCGCTTGCACCGCTCGCGGCGATGGCGAGCGCGACTGAACGTGTGCGACTCTGCCCACTCGTCCTCAATAACGACTTCCATCATCCGGTGAACCTCGCGCGCGAGTTCGCCGCGCTGGACCAACTCACCGGCGGCCGGATGGAGATCGGGATCGGCGCGGGCCACTCCTTCACGGAGTATGAGGCCCTCGGGATGCCCTTCGACCCTCCGGCGGTGCGCAAGGCGCGGATGGCGGAGGCGGTCGAGGTACTGCGCCGCCTGTTCGACGGCGAGGACGTGACCTTCGACGGCGCGCACTACCAACTGCGAGGCGTCCGCACGCAGCGGACGCGGCAGGATCACCTCCCCATTTTCGTCGGAGTCAACGGGAAGCGGGCCCTCGCGCATGCCGCCCGGCACGCGGACACGATCGGTTTGCTGATGCTGGGGCGGACGCGCGCCGACGGGCAGACCCACGAGACACGATGGGAGGCCGATCGCCTCGATGCGACCGTCGCCCATATCCGCGGGGAGGCGTCGGACCGCCCGTCGCTCCCCGAACTCCACTCCTTGGTGCAGTCGATCGTCATCACCGACGATCGACAGGCCGCGGCGGCCAACGTCGTGGCCGGTGGATGGGCGCCGACCGTCGACGATGCGTTGGCCACGCCGTTCCTCGCCATCGGGACCCACGACGAGATCGCCGACCATCTGCGCGCGTGTCGCGATCGCTGGGGGATCAGCTACTTCACGGTGCGCGAGGTCGATGCGTTCGCGC
>JBDUBS010000187.1:0-2462 GCA_040003875.1 Acidimicrobiia bacterium
GACGAGCAAATACAGCCGCGCCCGTATCCGTTCCCGCGTGCGGCGGCCCAAGCGTGCCGGTGCGTCACGCGGCTGGATGATCGCCACGATCGGCATCCTCGTCGTCGGCGCACTCCTCGTGGTGTTGAGCTACAACGATCGCCAGACCGCCGCCGACGTCGCACCGCGCCTCGGTGACCACTTCCACGCCTACCTCGGCGTCAACATCTGTGGTACCTGGGAGCCGGCGGTACCCGCGTTCGAGGGTCGCGACGGCAGCAACGATCCGAACGCCACCCCGCGCGCCGGCATCCACTCCCACGCCGACTTCCTGATCCACGACCACCCGTTCGGGAGCGACGAGTCGGGCAAGAAGGCGACGCTCGGCCGGTACCTCGGCTACGCGCAGACCCAGCTGTCGTCGACGGCGATCACGCTCTGGAGCCAATGGGCCCCCAACGTCGACAAGAAGAACGGCCAGACCTGTCCGGGCGCCAAGAAGCCGGCCGAGGTCCAGTACAAGGTCGGCCGGCTGGGCAAGCCGTGGCCGAAGCAGCCGGCGACCGGGAACCCGGCCGACTGGCACATGGCGAACGGCGACATCATCGCGGTGTACTTCCTGCCCAAGGGTGCCGCATTGGACCAGCCACCCGGTTCGGACCAGGCGCTGAACAAGATCGACGACCTCGGCGGTCAGTCCGCGGTGCCCACGTCCGCGACCTCGGCGACGACCGGCACCACCGCACCCACCGACGCGACCACGACATCCAGCAGCCCGGCAGGCAGCAGCACCACCACGACCAAGCCGTGAAGGCCGTCGTCCTCGTCGGTGGCACGGGGACGCGCCTTCGACCGTTGACGTTCGCGACGCCGAAGCCGCTCCTGCCCATCGTGAACGTGCCGTTTCTGGAACGGCAGCTGCAATGGCTGGCGGAGTACGGCGTCGACGAGGCCGTCCTCTCGCTCGGTTACCTGCCGGACGCATTTACCGACCACTTCTCCGACGAGCGCTTCGGCGACATGAAGTTGCGGTTCGTCGTCGAGCACGAACCGCTCGGCACCGCCGGGGGAATCCGATTCGCGGCCGACGGCATCAACGAACGCATTCTCGTGTGCAACGGCGACGTGTTGACCGATCTCGACCTGGCCGCCTTCGTCGCGTTCCACGAAGCTCGCGGCGCGGAGGCCACCATCTCGTTGGCGCGCGTGGACGACCCGTCTGCGTTCGGCGTGGTACCGACCCGCACCGACGGGGAGGTGATTGCGTTCGTGGAGAAGCCGCCCCGCGAGCAGGCACCGAGCAACTGGATCAACGCAGGCACCTACGTCCTCGAGTCGTCGGTCCTGGCGTCGATCCCGTCCCGGTTGAACGTGTCGATCGAACGGGAGACGTTCCCGAGGATGCTCGAACGTCCCGGCCGCCTCTACGCGATGCGCTCCGAGGGCTATTGGCTCGACATCGGGACGCCCGCGAAGTATTTCGACGCGCACCTCGACGTCCTCGCGGGCAAGGTAGGACGCCCGCCCACGCCCCACGCGCAGGAGCAGACGCCCGGTGTGTGGTTGGAGCCCGGCGCCACGATCGATGCCACGGCGACATTGACCGCACCCGTGCTCGTCGGCGCCCGTTCCCGCGTGGGTGCGGGCGCGACGGTCCGACGCAGCGTCATCGGCGCGGACGCGTCGATCGAAGCGGGTGCGGCGGTCGTCGACAGCGTGATCTTCGACGGTGTCGTCATCGACGCTGGTGAGACCGTGCACGGTTCGGCGGTGTCCGGAACCGTCCGGCTCGCATTGGAAGGAGAGCAATGAAGGCGCTGATCACCGGTGGAGCCGGCTTCATCGGGTCCACGCTCGCCGATCGCCTGCTGGCCGACGGGTGGTCGGTCGACGTCGCCGACGACCTGTCGAGCGGATCGCTGGCCAACCTGGCCGGGGCCCGGGCCGTGGGCGACCGTCGGTTCTCGTTCCACCGCATCGACATCCGCAACGCTGCGATCACCGATCTCATCGAGTCCC
Organism: Acidimicrobiia bacterium; assembly: GCA_040003875.1. GTDB lineage: Bacteria > Actinomycetota > Acidimicrobiia > IMCC26256 > JAENVU01 > JAENVU01. Next base: position 1,999 of record JBDUBS010000187.1, read on the forward strand.
GCCAGCCCGACGTGGTCTTCCACCTGGCGGCGCAGGCCGACGTGCGCGTCTCGGTGGCCCGCCCCCAGTTCGACGCCGAGGTGAACCTCATCGGCACGCTCAACGTCTGCCAGGGCGCACTCGCCGCCGGGGCCAAGAAGGTGGTGTTCGCCAGTTCCGGCGGCACGATCTACGGCACGCCCACGCAGATTCCGACTCCCGAGACGCACCCGCAACGGCCGGAGTCGCCCTACGGCGTGGCCAAGAAGGCCGGCGGCGATTACCTGTTCTATTACCGCGAGATCCACGGCCTGGACTTCGCGGCCACCGCCTTCGCCAACGTGTACGGCCCGCGCCAGGATCCCCATGGCGAAGCCGGCGTGGTTGCGATCTTCACCGGACTGTTCCTCGAGCGGCGCCGGCCGACGATCTTCGGCACCGGTGACCAGACACGCGACTTCGTCTACGTCGACGACGTCGTCGAC
>JBDUBS010000730.1:0-2452 GCA_040003875.1 Acidimicrobiia bacterium
CGTGGTCTCGGCCGGATCGCGCCGCCACGGGGTGGTGAGGGTCTCGGGGTCCATGTCGGCCATGTGGTGGTTCGCCTTCGCTGCAAGCTGGGTGGATGCTCGGCCGCCGAGATTGCTCGGTGTGTGAGGAGCCGGTCAACATCGTCGCTTCGGTGCAACGATCTGCGGAGAGGGTAGGGCCATGGTGACGGCGACGGTGCTTGCGCTCGTCGCCGCGTTGCTCCACGCGGGTTGGAACATCCTCATCAAGACCGCTGATGATCGGGACCTCGCCGCGTGGGGCCAGTTCGTCTTCGGTGGCGTCGTGCTCCTGCCGGTGCTCTTCTGGACCGGACTCCCGGCGGCGGTGACGCTGTGGTTCCTCGTGCCGTCCGCGCTCATTCACGTGATGTACGTGCGAGCACTCGTCGCGGCATACGAGCACGGCGACTTCTCGCTCGCGTACCCGTTGGCGCGCGGCGGCGGGGCGCTGGTGGCGGCCCTGCTGGCCGCGGTCGCGTTGGGCGACGGCCTCGGGCCCGCCGGGTGGGTCGCGCTCCTGATCGTGACGATCGGTCTCGCCTCGCTCATCCGACCGGGAACGCCGCGGATCGAAGTGGTCTACGCGCTCGTCACCGCCGTGCTCATCGGCACGTACACGGTGATCGACGCCGACGGTGCCCGCCACACGTCGAACGGATTCACCTACGGGGTCGTCCTCACTGCGTTGAGCGGAGGAGCGTTGACCGTGTCGGGAGTGATGCGCGGACGAGCACCGGCGTTCCGCGCGTCGCTGCGCTCGAGCTGGCCCCGCTACACGTTGAGTGGCGTGTGCCTCGCGACGGCCTACTCGTTGGTGCTGGTCGCGGTCCGATACGCGCCCGTCGGGTACGTGGCGACGTTACGGGAGTCGTCGGTGGTCCTTGGTGCCGCTCTCGGCTGGCTGCTGCTCAAGGAACGGCTCGGCGGACGCCGGTTGGTATCGGCGGCCATCGTCACCGTCGGCCTGATCGCGCTGGTGCTGTCGCAATGATCGCGCTGGTCAGCTGGTCGACAGCCTGACCGGTAACGACTTCAGCGCGTTGTTCAGATTCGACCGCTGTCGGCGGGGATCACCGGTGAGTTCGACCGTCGGGAAGTGGGCGAGCAGTTCTTCGAAGAACACCCGCCCTTCCAATCGGGCCAGGTGGATCCCGAGGCAGAAGTGCTCTCCCGTGCCGAAGGAGAGATGGGGATTCGGGTCGCGGTGAATGTCGAACTCCTGCGGCCGCACGAAGACGGTCTCGTCTCGGTTGGCGGACGTGTACATCATCGCGACCTTGTCGCCGGTGCGGATCGTCGCACCGCCGAGGCTGGTGTCGGCAGTGGCGGTCCGGCGGAAGTAGTGCAGTGGGTTCGCGTACCGGAGGATCTCCTCGAGCGCGTTCGGGATCAGGGCGGGGTCCGCGTGCAGTTCCGCGAGCTGCTCGGGATGGTGCAGCAGCGCGAGGAGCCCCGACGACAGCATGGTCCGCGTCGTGTCGTTCCCCGCGGTCACGAGTTGGACGAAGAAGCTCCCGAACTGGATGTCCGTCATCGGCTCGCCGTCCACTTCGACCGCGAGCATCAGCGACGTGAGGTCGTCGGTGGGCTCGGCGCGACGTCTTCCGGCGAGTTCGATCGCGTACATCGCCATCTCGACCGTGGCGCCCATGGCCGCATCGGCGGCGTAGCCCGCGGCGATGTCGGGGTCCTGACCGCCGGAGTTCATCTCCGACCAGGCGTGGATGCGCGGCCAATCTTCGCGAGGGATCCCCATCAGCTCGCCCACCACCTGCGACGGCAGCTTGGCGCAGACGTCGTGCACGAAGTCGACCTCACGGTCCGCCGCCTCCCCCATGATCCCGCGGCAGATCTCCCGGATCCGGTTTTCGAGGCGCGCCATGACGCGGGGCGCGAAGTGGGGTGACGCGCCGCGTCGATAGTTGAGGTGGCGCGGCGGGTCCATCGCCAGCAGCATGTCCTGCATCATCGCGAGCGATTCGGGCGGGAGGTCCTCGAGGACCACACCACCGGTGGCGGCCGAGAACAGCACCGGCTCGCGCGCCACGTGGACCAGGTCGGCATGGCGGAGGACCGCCCAGTATCCCGGCTGACCGGGCATGTCCTGCCAGGCGACGGGCTGCTCGCGGCGGAGCCGGGCGAACAGTTCGTGCGGAGGGCCCGCGACGTAACCGTCCGGGTCGTAGAGATCGAACGTGGCCGTCACGGGCCCTCCTCGGAACTCAGGTCGTGGTCAACAGGTCCGCGCGTCGAGCCACGCTACCGGGAGCCAACCGCGCTCCAACGCCTGCACGCTCTGGCTGGTACCGAACGTGTTGACCGGCGGGAACGAGTCGTTGGGACTCGTGATGTGGCCGTCGGCGGCCTGCTGGGTGCGCAGCCAGTTCACCGGACTGTGGTACGGGTTCCCGCTCTGCGCCGGCGAGACCGT
>JBDUBS010000694.1:0-2452 GCA_040003875.1 Acidimicrobiia bacterium
CGAGGACGCGATCGAGCCGGAACTGGTCGTGGCCCTGCACGACGCGGTCCGCAGGCTCCAGACCGAGTTGGCCGTCGGAGTGGGCGAGTCCTCCTTCGAGGGTCAGCACACACGGCGGATCTACAACCTGCTCGCAAAGGATCCGGTCTTCGCCGCCATGCCGGTGCATCCGCGTGTGTTGCCGGTCGTCGAACGACTGTTGGATCGCGACTGCCTCCTGTCCGGCATGACGGCGATCGATCTCGGTCCGGGTGAGGTCCCCCAACTGATGCACGGCGACGACGGCATCATGTCGCGTCATCTCCAGCGCCCCCACGCGCCCATGATGGTGACGAGCATGTGGGCGCTCACCGATTTCACCGATGACAACGGCGGCACGTGGTTCGTCCCCGGGTCGCATCGGCGTGCCGACGTTCCCCCGGCCGACGGAACGCTTCCGGCCGACGCCGAAGTCCGCACGCTCGAAGTCGCGGCCGGTGGAGTGATGATCTTCCACGGCAGCTTGTGGCACGGCGGCGGAGCGAACCGGACCGCCGACGAGTGGCGACTCGGCGTGAACGTCCAGTACTGCCCGGGGTTCGTGCGCCAGCAGCAGAACCCCTACCTCGGCATCCCGGTCGACGTCGCCGAGACGTTCCCGGACCGCCTGCTCGGGCTGCTCGGCTACCGCTTGTACCGCGGCGTGATGGGGCACATCGACGGACGGAGCCCCGGCGAGGTGGTCTTCGGCGCGCGCATGGCCGAGCAGGCGTACCGCGACGCCGAGGCGCGCCGGGTCCGATGACCGGATCGGTGGGGGCAGACCACTCGGCGATTCAGCCGGTCGGGACTGCACGCAGGCGGCGCAACCGCACGATCGCGCGGCTCGTCGTCGCCGTCCTCTTCTGTGGGCTCGCGCTCATCTCGCTCACCGCGGTGTTCGTCGAGACCCGCGCCGGCCAACGGGTCGACGATGCAGCGTTGCGCGGTCGCGTGGTCGAGCACCCGAAGACGTCCCATCGGTCGAACCGCCTGTTGCGCACCATCTCGGTGGGATCACTTGCGTTCTTCGGGGTCTCGCTGATGGGGGTGGCCCTCGTGCGGGGTCGTTGGAATCTCGCCGCCGGGGTCGGGGCGGTGATCGTCGGCTCCAACGCGACCACCCAACTGTTCAAACTTGCGGTTCACCGGCCTCATCTGCTGCTCGGGCCGATCAATCCGATCCCCTTCAACACGCTGCCCTCCGGTCACAGCACCGTGGCGGCATCGCTCGCCGCGGCGCTGGTGTTGGTCGTTCCCGTTCGGCTCCGCCCGCTGGCCGCGTTCTTCGGCGCGCTCTACGCGTGCGGGATCGCGGCCATGACCCTCGCCGCGGGATGGCACCGACCGAGCGACGCGGTGAGTGCATTCGCGGTCGTCGGCATCTGGACGTTCGGCGTGAGCGCGCTACTGGTGTGGATGCGGGGCACCGGCTCGCCGCGGGTGTCCGAGGGCTTGCCGGGACTGCTGATCGGCATGATCGTCGTCCTCGGCCTCGCGTTCGGTGGGATCACGCTCTCGACGACCCTCGACACCGCCAACGGATTCCATGCCGTCCGCCTCGGCCTGGCGTATGTGGTCGCGCTGGGTTCGATCGTCGCCGTGGGGGTGGTGTTCATCGTGTCCGAGGTCCTCTTGTTGCGCGGGGTGAGCCTCGACGCCCCGCGCCGCGATCGCAGCGCCTGGACGTAGCCTCGCGACCATGAGCTCCTTGGGTGACCTGGGCGCTCAGCCGCTCGGGAGCACTGCGACGAGCACTCGGAAACCGTCGATCGCCCGGTACGGGGCATCGGGCGCGGTTCCCGCCGCCGACTTGGTCGCCGGCATCACGTTCTGACCGGCGGCGATGGCCGACAGACTGAAACTCGTACGCCGGTCGATCGTCGGATTCCGCACCACGATCCGATCGTCGGCGGTCCGTTCGATCGACTGACTCCGAGCGGGACCGTTCGCGAACTTGTCGGGGAGATGAACGCAGTAGCTGGAACCGCTGAGGTCCAGAACGTGGACGAACGCCGGCTCATCGAGATTCTCGGGGTTGACGTAGAGCGTCGCGAGTTGCCGACGATCCGTACTCATCACTCCGTGCACGGCTCGGCCGCGCATGTCGTCCGCCGGTTGCTTGTCCCGATCGATCAGGTCGGACCGCTCGCCGGTCGTGAGCAAAATCGTTTGCACGCGGTAGTGATCACCGCGGTGGTCGAGGGCGAACAGGTTCTGGTGATCGACGGAAAACGCCTCGGGCTCCACGTCTCCGATGAGATCGAGATCATGCGATATCGCGCCGGAGGTCCCGTTCACCACGACCACGTGGGTCGCCGGTCGCGGCTCGATCTCGGAGTCGTACGCGGCCGGGCGGTCGGTCAGCGCGACGGCGGTGCCGTCGGCGGCGACCACGACCGGCGCGACGCCGTGTGGCACGGGCCACGACTCG
>JBDUBS010000588.1:0-2443 GCA_040003875.1 Acidimicrobiia bacterium
CATCCGGGGCGACGAGAAGCGACCGTGGTTCCCGAACGCATCCCGCCAGACTGCCCGCACCGCCGCCTCGTCGTCGGAAACGAACGGCCGGACGAAGACTCCGACCGGAACGAGGAGTTCGGTCTCCGGTTCGGTACTGAGGTCGATTCGCATCCGCAGCACGGAGCGGGCCGGGCTGAAGCCGCGCCCCTCCAACAGTTTTCGCTTGTCCTCGTTGACACTCGACGCGAACACCCCGAGCGACATCCCCCTGCCCGCGCCGACCTCGCGGGCGCGGGCTTCGACGAGTCCGAGCAGCTGGCCTCCCAGGCCGCGACCCGAATACTCGGGCAGTACGTAGGCGTCCGCGTCGATCTCCCGGTCGACGACGGCCTCCCATACGTAGCCGTAGCCGATGACGCGACCGGTCGGTCCGTTGAGCACCCACGCGTCTCGTGCGAGGTCGAAACGCGGACGCAACCAATCGTCGAGGAGGTCCTGCTCCGTGAAGTCCGGCTCGCCGAAGTCGGCGATGTCGAGCGCCTGGACCACGTCCGCGATCGCACGTGCGTCTCTCCGCGCCGGCGTGCGCACGACGTAACCCGTCGGGAACTCGGCCATCAGAGCGCAGACGCGTAGCCGCCGTCGACGGGATAGACCTGGCCGGTGATCCACTCCGCAGCGTCGCTGCACAACAGGACGGCCAACGGCGCCGAGTCGTCGACCCTACCGATCCGGCCGACCGGATAGTTCCGGGCGAGCTTCGCTTCCAGGTCGGGCTGGTGCTCGATCGCGGCCGCCAGCTGGCCGTGGTTCATGGTGCCGAGCGCGATGCAGTTGACGGTGACGCCGTCGCGACCCACCTCGGCGGCGAGGCCACGGGAGAATCCCATCGCCGCGGCCTTGGCCGCGCCGTACACCACTTGCTTGCGCTCACCCTTGCGCCCCGCGTCGGAGACGATCGTCAGCACGCGGCCCCACTGCGCCTCGATCATGAACGGCAGGTAGGCGCGGGTCACATGCAGGACCGCGGCGAGGTTCAATCGCAGCAACGGGTCCCAGTCCTCGGGCCCCGAGTCCACGAACGACTTGACCGTGAACCCCTCGGCCGGGATCCCCGCGTTGTTCACGAGGATGTCGACCGCACCCGTCGCCGCCACCAACCGAGCCACCTGCTCGGGATCACACACGTCGGCGACGGCCGCCGTGGCCTCGCCCTGTTCGGCCCGGATTTCGGCGCACACGGCCTCGGCGCGGTCGGCGAACAGGTCGTTCACCCAGATGTGCGCACCGGCCCGGGCCATCTGGATCGCAATCGCCCGCCCGACTCCACCGCCACCACCGGTGACGAGCGCCGAGCGCCCGGCGATGAAGTTCGACCAGTCGCGGATCACGAGTCGGCCGCCCGGGACTCAGACTTCGAGCACGACGGGGATGACCGCCGGACGACGCTTCGTCCGTTCGGTGATGAACTTGCCGAGCGCTCGACGCGCGCTGCGGCGCACCGTCTCGAAGTCGGTCGACCCACCTTCGATCGCGCTGAGCACCGCTTGGCGCACAGCCTCTTTGGCCTCTTCGAGGAGTTCCTCGGCCTCGGGCGCGTAGACCCAACCCTTGGTCACGATCTCGGGTCCGTTCACGATCTCGTTCTTGCGCCGGTCGACGGTGACGAACACGACGACGACGCCTTCTTCGGCGAGTTGGCGGCGGTCCCGGAGCACACCCTGGCCGATGTCGCCGACGATGCCGTCCACGTAGGTGTATCCGGACGGCACCGCGTCGAGCTCCACGGTCATGGCGTCGTCGGTGATGGTGATGGCGTCGCCGTCTTCACAGACCATCACGTGAGTGGGGTCGACGCCGGTGTCCTCGGCCAACTCCGCGTGGTGCACCATGTGCCGGAACTCGCCGTGCACCGGCACGAACCAGTCGGGTTGCACGAGGTTGAGGACGAACTTGAGTTCCTCCTGCGAGGCATGACCGGACACGTGCACCGGCGCGTTGCCGTCGTGGATGACGTGCGCTCCGGCGCGATAGAACGCGTCGATCACCCGACTCACGTTGCTCTCGTTGCCGGGGATCGCGTGAGCCGAGATGATGACGACGTCGCCGTTGCCCACCTTCACGTACTTGTGTTCACCCGAGGCCATGAGCGCCAACGCACTCATGGGCTCACCCTGCGAACCGGTGCAGATGACGCAGAGCTCCCCCGGCTGGTACTTCGAGGCTTCGTCGATGTCGATGACCCGATCAGCAGGAACGTCGATCATCCCCAACTCGCGCGCGAGCGTGACGTACTTGCCCATCGAACGACCGACGAACGCGACTCGCCGTCCGCTCGCGATCGCAGCCAAGGCGACCTGCTGCACCCGATGCAGATGCGACGCGAAGCTCGCGACGATCACGCGTTTGCCCTCGTGCTCCCGGAACAACGAACGCATCGCGGTGCCGACCGTCGACTCCG
>JBDUBS010000563.1:0-8150 GCA_040003875.1 Acidimicrobiia bacterium
GGGGAGGGACTGCTGCTCGTCCATCATCGAGGCCATGATCGTCTCGATGAAGGCGGTGGCCTCCTCCGTCGCGCCACCGGCGACGCCGCCGTAGATGGCACTGCTCTTGGCCGGCTCGTCCTTGTGCTCCACCGCGTACTTCACCGCTTCGTCGAGGTCGTCGGCGAACGTGTCGGCCAGGCCGTTCTGGGTCTGGGGCCTGGTCACCGCCATGTGGATCGAGTTCGGGTACTGCTGACCGTTGAAGCGCCAGCCCTTGGCCCGCATGAAGTCGTTCACGTGGTAGATGTCGAACTCGTCCGAGGTGAAGCTGAAGCAGAACGTCGGTGAACCGATCAACCGCAACTCGGAGTGCGACTTCACCGCGTCCTGCATCTTGAAGGCGGTCTCGAAGATCGCCTTGGCGTACCCCAGGTACCCGGCCCGGCCGAGCGACACCATGCCGGCCCACGTCGCGGCCAGGAGGCCGCCGGAACGGGAACCGTCGATGCCGGGGGAGCAGTACTTCCCTCCCGTCCAGTCGGTCAGGTAGAAGTATTGGCCGTTGCGCAGGATGCGGTCCCGGAAGAGCAGCACCGACGTGCCCTTCAGGCCGTACGCGTACTTGTGGGTGTCGGCCGAAATGCTCGTCACGCCGGGGACGCGGAAGTCGAACGGCGGAATGTCGTAGCCGAGTTGCTCACCCCACGGCAGGATGAAACCGCCGAGGCAGCCGTCGACGTGGAGACCGATGTCGTGCGCCAGCGCGAGTTGGCCCATCTCCGCGATGGGATCGATGGTGCCGTAGCCGTAGTTGCACGCGGAACCGATGAGTGCCGCGGTGTTCTCGTCGATGAGGGCAGCCATGGCCTCGACGTCGACCTGCGCGGTGGCCGGGTCGACCGGGGCCTGGCGGAGTTCGACGTCGACGAGGTGGCACGCCTTGTTGAACGCGGGGTGTGCGGTCTCCGGCTTGACGATGTTCGGGTGCGCGATGCCCTTCACGTTGCGGGCCCACTCGCGGTACGCGAGCACGGAGTGCAGGATGCTGCCGGTACCGCCGGACGTGATGAGCCCGACCGGACCGTCGTCGGCACTCTGCGCGGCGTCACCGTGCATGAGGTCGAGGGCCATCGCGATGATCTCGCCCTCGAAGCGGGTGGCGCTCGGACACATGTCGCGCTGGAGCACGTTCATGTGGCTGTACATCCCGAACACTTCGTTCATGAAGTCGTAGTGGTCGTGGTCGCCGCAATACATGGTCCCGGAGCATTTGCCGGTCTCCCACGTGGCATCCTCGGCGGTCGCGAGCCCGCGCAACTCGTTGACGATCGACGCTCGGTCGCGGCCCTCCGACGGCATGCCTCGCAAGACGGGGAACCGATCGGCGTAGGGGTAAGCAGACATCAAGACATCCTTCGGGGTCAGCCGTTGAGAGCGGCGTAGATGGGACGCAACGCTTCGAACGCGGCCACGAACTGGGTCTGGAGCCGGTCGTACGTGGCGCGGTACTCGGGTTGGGGTTCGACGCGCGTGGCGACGTCGACGGTCTCGTTCAGGTCGTCGGCGGTCAGCAGCCCACCACGCTGGAGTGCGAGGAGCGCCGTGCCGCGGGCGATGACCTGGTGGGGATCAGCGACGGCAGCGACCGGTCGGTCGAAAATGTCGGCGAGCGTCTGTACCCACTGGGCCGAGCGCGCCGCGCCTCCGCCGAACACGATCTCCTGGTCGGGATGCCCGCTGAACGCCTCCACGATCGGGAGCAACCAGGCGAGGTTGAATCCGATGCCTTCGATCACCGCCCGCACGAGGTGGCGACGCTCGCTGTCGAGTGAGATGTTCACGAACCCGCCGCGCATGTTGGGATCGACATTCGGCGCGAGCGAACCCGCGAGCCACGGGAGGAAGATCACGTCGTTGCTGCCGGGCGCGACGCCCGCGAGGAGATCGTCGAGGCGCGCGAACCGGTCGGGCGTGGAATGGTCGCCCAACTCGTCGGTGGCGTGCACGATGTGGTCGAGGACGTGCTCCACCACCTTGCCCCCGAGGCCGTTCTCGGCCCACACGATGTACTCACCGGGGAACGGGCTCGGCATGGACAGGACCTCATGGTCGAGGTCGATGCCGTGGTGGTCGGTGATGTCGAGCAGCACGGAGGTGGTGCCGATCATCAGACCGACCCGGTCGGCGCGTCGGGCGCCGGTGGCGATCACGCCGGCGTGACTGTCGTTGATCGGCGCGTGCACGAGCGCGGTCGGCGGCAGACCGAGTCGTTCGGCGACGGCCGGGAGCAGCGGGCCGATTGGATCGGTCACCGAACGCAATGGCGGCAGGGTGCTGGGGTCGGCCCCGCTCATGCGCACCAGTTCGGGGTCGTATTCCCGCGCGTCGAGCGTGCGGTTGTCGACCAGGAGCGACGTGAACTGGGTGCCCTGGTTGGCCGCGATCACGCCCGTGAGCCGCGAGATCACGAAGTCCATCGGTTCGAGGTAGGCCGCGGTGCGGGCGTGGATCTCGGGGCATTCGAGCTGGAAATAGAGCATGTGGGAGAGCGAGACACCGCCGCCGACGGGCGGGATCCCGTGGTGCTCGATGAAGGTCGTGAACGCGTCGGGCTCGCGGCCGAAGATGGCGAGGCAGTGGTCGGTCCCGCGCCGGTCCAGGTACATGACGAGCGGGCCGACCGGATTGCCGTCGACGTCCACCGGCACGGTGGACGAATACTGACTGTCGACGCCGATGTGCGCGACGTCGGCTGCCGCCTCGGGCGCGAAGCGGACCACCTGGAAGATCGCGTCCACCACCGCACCCCACAGCTGGCCCGGGTCCTGCTCGGCGACGTCGCCGTCACGGCTGGTGAGGATCGGGCGGGCCGCGGCGGCGACGAGTCGGCCGGTGTCATCGACCAATGCGACCTTGGCGTTGGTGGTGCCGACATCGATACCGAGGGCGTGGGTCATGGCGCGAGGAAGCTCCGGTCGATCACGGATCGGAGGTTAGCGGTGGGTACGAACCGGGCTCCTCGGGCCTAGTGACCGTGCCCGTTGTCGCCGTGCCCGTGGTCGCCGTGCCCGTGACCCTTGCCGGGATGCACCCGGACCGCGCTGACCGAGCGGGTGAGCTTCGCGAAGTCGAGCTTCAGGTTGCCGGCGGTGTCGGCGACCGTGATCTGCGGCGAGCCGAAGTCGGAGACCGCCCACGGGTTGTCGTAGCGCTTTCCGGTGTCGAGCGGCACGGCGGCGCCCTTCACCGCGAGGTCGCCGGTCGTCCCGAACGTGACTGGGCCCTCGGTCGGCGAGTTGTACGCGACGTCGAAGCCGCCGGGCAGGGTGCCGTTCGCCGGGCGGGGTGTGACCGCAGGCGTGTGGGCGGCCACCGCGGCGCGGAAGCCGGCGAAGGTACCGAACTTGGTGGCGTCGCCGACCTGGGTGAACCAGGCGTTGTCGGCACCGCCGTCGGCCACGAGGTCGAACGGTTGGGTCAGGCCGTGGGTGAAGATGCCCGGATCCGAGTACGTGCGCCAGTGGACCGGTCGCCACGAGTAGAGCGCCACGTAACCGTCGCCCTTGCGTCCGAACGTCCAGTTGCCGCTCTGGGTCACCTCGTCGAACTTCTCCTGCGGGAAGTACGCGTGGGTGTAGTTCAAATATCGGAACGCAGTGAGCGGCGGCCCGGGGTTGGCGAAGGTCGGAGCGTAGAGACTCACGGACAGGGCGCCGTGTTGCGCTGCACGCGGCAACGAGCCGGTCCCGGTCCAGTAGCCGTCGTCGTCCGGCCACCGCGTGCCGGACTGCGGCTCGTTCTTCGGGTGAGTGGTGAAGACGATCGCGTTCTCGTCGAGCGTCGCTTGGGAGACCTGGGTCTGCTCGCCGACACCACCCGGGCGGTACGACTGGGCCGTCGACAACATCACCGAGTTGCTGCGGTAGGTATACGTGTCGACCGCGGTGAGCAATGCGAACCCGAGCATGGGCTCGAGCGCCTGCGCGAGGTTCTGGGCGACGACGCGGTCGCCGCCGGTGATGTCGGCGATCGGCTTGAACGGCTGGAAGAAGTCGGATTCCCAGAGACCCGTCGCGTCGAGCGTGTCGAGGGTCAGGGGCACGATCTGCCATGCGGTCTGGGCGCCCTTCTCCCACCAGAACTCCACTTCCGCCGGATCGGTGAAGGAGTGTCCGAGGAGTCCGGTCTGGGTGTGGTCCACCGGCGCCGCCGCGTCGAGCGGGAATCCCATGTGCTCCTGATCGATCGAAGTGTGCTTCGACTGGCCGACCCGCAGGATCACCGCGGGCACGTGGTACTTCTGCGCGCGGGCGAGGAGCGCGGCGCCGGCGTCGCCGGTGGAGTTGTACGGCAACGACGTGTCGTCGAACAGGAGCTTGTTCATATTGAACACGTCCTGGTCGGTGGCCACGCTCTTGTCCTTCATGTAGGACCGACCGTGGGTCGCGCCGAAGTTGCCCTTCTGGATGTTGAGCGCCATGTCGAACAGCAACAGGTCGAGGATCATCGACGCGCGCCGGGCGAGCATCGGGTCGTCCACCCATTCGGCGACGGTGATCAGCGCGTCGAACGTCTTCTGGTAGTAGACGTCCGAGTGCCACTCGGTGAAGCCAAAGGTCGCCTTCTCGGTGAGCCACTTGTCGATGAAGCCGCGGGCGCGTTCCTTGTGCCATGCCCCGGTGTTGCCGTCGCTGCCGAATACGGCGGCGGGGAACGCCTGCCCGGCGAGGTACTCGTCGGCGTGGTACAGCAGACGGTGGTTCTCGGACCAGTAATAGCGCTGGTCGACGGTGCCCGTCGGCTGGGGGTCGGTGTACCAGTACTTGAACGACCGCATGTGGCTCTCGATCGCCGCGTTGAGGTCGGCTGGGAGCAGATCCCGGTAGCCGTACCAGAGGTTCATGATGTAGGTGAGGTCGAAGTCCGCCGTGTCGACGAAGTTGTCCATACGCGAGAAGGAGTTCGCGTAGTCGGCCACGCTGATCCCCGCGGTGTTGAACGGCGTGCCGGTGCGGCGGGCGTGCTCGGCGTTGGCGATGAGATTGGTTGGCGATCCGGCCGAGAACTGGGTGGACGCGTAGTCGAGGTACGAGTTCTGACGGCCGGCCCAATAGTCGGCGTTCACGAAGCCGTCACGGCTCGTCGGGCCCGGCGGATCGGGGTTCAGCAGCACACGACAGCTTGTCGCGACCATGGCGAGCACCAACGCGATGACAACCGGTTTCCGCATGCGACAGCCCCTTCCCGAGCGGCGCTCACCCTCTCACGGTGGTCGGCGTTCACGCAACGTGGTGGAGACACTTCGTGCCAACATGAGCCGGCCGACCCGCCCTCCCCTGCCCCGACCAGACACCCCCGGAGCCGCATGTGAGCAGACCGACGATCGTGCTGGGAATGCTCGACGGAATGGTCGAGCACCTCTTCAGCGCCCGCCAACTCGCGCGACTCGACACCGCCGGGCGCATCCTCGATCGGGTCCCGCTCACCGACTGGGACGACCCGCGCGCAGATGCGCTGCTCGCGGAGGCGGAGATCCTGGTCGGCCATTGGGGTTGTCCGACGTTGACCGGCGCGGTCCTCGACCGGGCGCCGCGGTTGCGACTCTTCGCGTACGCGGCCGGGACCGTCAAGTGGCAGGTGACCGACGCGGTGTGGGAACGCGACATCGTGGTCACGTCGGCGGCCGCCGCCAACGCGGTGCCGGTGGCCGAGTACACGGTGGCGGCGATCCTTCTCGCGAACAAGGGTGTGTTCCTGGTCCGTGAGCTCCAGCGGGATCCGGGGGCGGCGGTGCGTCTCGACCTGAGCCGCGTGGGCAACCGGGGAACGCGAGTCGGCATCGTGGGTGCATCGTTCATCGGGCGCTTGGTGATCGACGGATTGCGCGCCACCGACCTCGCCGTCTCCGTCTACGACCCGTTTCTGACCGCGGCCGATGCGGACGCGTTGGGGGTCGAGAAGGTCGATGATCTCGACGCACTGTGTTCGTCGGTCGACCTCTTGTCGATCCATGCCCCGGACGTCCCGGCGACCCGCGGGATGATCGGTGCCGCGCAGCTTGCACGGCTCCACGACGGTGTCACCGTGGTGAACACCGCGCGCCCGTCGCTGATCGACCAGGACGCCTTGATCGCCGAACTCGAATCAGGTCGACTCGCCGCCGTGCTCGACGTGACCGAGCCCGACCCGCTACCCGCGGGCCATCCGTTGTTGACGCTGCCGAACGCGTTCGTCACGCCTCACGTCGCGGGGGCCATGGGCAACGAACTGCGCCGACTCTCGGAGTCGGCAGTGGAGGAAGTGGAGCGGTTCGTCGCCGGCGAACCACCGCGATTTCCCGTGGTCGCCACGGACATCGACCGCATCGCCTGACCGTGGAGGTGATGTCGTGATCGAGCCCGGCCTCTGTTCGGTCACGCTCCGCACCGCGACCCTCGACGAGGTCGCCCGCGTCGCGGCCGAATGCGGGTTGGTCGCCATCGAGTGGGGGGCCGACGTCCACGTACCTCCCGGCGACGTCGCGGCGATCGCGCGCGCGGCCGCGGCGACGGCTGCCGCCGGGTGTCGCGTCGCGTCCTACGGTTCGTACCTGTTCGCGGCCGGGATCCCGACGCCGTCAGCTGTCATGACCGCGCTCGACACTGCGGTCGGGTTGGGCGCGCCGAACGTACGCGTGTGGGCGGGATTCGGCATCAACCCGGGCCACGACGACTACGGCGCGTTGATCGACGCGCTCGCCGAATGTGGCGCGGAGGCTGAGGTGCGTGGACTCCGCCTCGGCCTCGAGTTCCACGGCGGGACCCCGACCGCCACTGTCGCCGGCACGCTGGCACTGCTCGACGCGGTCGACCGTCCGAACCTCTTCACGTACTGGCAGCCGCCGTACTGGCGGGCCCCGACGACGCCGGAGTCGGACGCCGACGAGGTGCGGGCTCTCGGATCCCGCCTGTCACATCTCCACGTCTACGAGTGGGTGGGGTTCGAGGACCGTCGACCGCTGACCGAGGGCGCGGCGAGATGGGAAGCAGTGTTCGCGGCCGTCTCGGATCGCGTCCCGGATCGTGTCGCCTTCCTCGAGTTCGTGCCCGGCGACGACCCTGAGGCACTCCGCTGCGATGCCACCACGCTGCTGAGGTTGCTTGCTTAGGGTTCGGCGAGGACGACGCGGTCGAAGAGGTCGGCGGTGCGCGTCGCCAACGGTGCCCAGTCGAAGCGGGGTCGGAGCGCGCCGATCGCGTCGCGGGCGGCGGCCACGGATTCGACGGTGAGCGCATCGAGCGCAGCGGCGATGTCCGCCGCGATGTGACCGGTCGGAAGGCCGGCCTCGCCGAGCATCTCGGTGAGAAACGGCCAGTCCGAAATGAGGGCCGGAGTGCCCGTGCCGATTGCGTCCGCGATCGTGCCCGTCGCGAGCATGTCGCCGTCGGGGTCGAACGGGAATGCGAGCAGGTCGCAGGCGGCCAGCCGCGTCGCGTACACCGCGTCGTTGACCCCGCGGTAGTGCTCGGCCACGGCGATGCGGTCGTCGACCGGCGCAGTTTCGTCGAGGCGGAGCGACCAGCACACCACCTGGATGTCGGTGCGGGAACTCCGGGTGACGCCGTCGAGGAACTCGACCACGTGCTTGTCGACCCGTGGCGCGCCGACGAGACCGATGCGCAGCGGTGCGGGTGGCAGGCCGAGCCGGGCTTCGGCTTCGGTCCGGCTCAACGTGGTGGCGAGTGGCCAGAGGTCTCCGAAGTGACCGTGGGCGATGACCTCGTGCCGGCAGTCGGGACGGAATCGGTAGCGCGTCATCATGCGCGTGCGTCCCCACTCCGAATGGTGGATTACGGCGTCGGCGCCGTCGGCCCACTGTTGGTAGATCGGGTCGTAGACCGCGGGGTTGCGGTCGTGCGGCGTCAGGTTGTGGGCGGTCCAGACGATCGGGATGCCGTGGTCCGCGAGCGTGTCGAGCAGGCCGGCGTGCGCCGCCGGATCGTCGAAGCCGAACCATTCCGGCCAGTGGAGGTGTAGGAGTTCCACGTCGTCGAGATCGGTGCTGCCATCGGCCAACGCGCCGAGCGGCGCGGGCATGCCGACGACGCGGTCGCGCATCGGCGTGTAGAGCAGGCGGTCGTACCAATGTCCGTGTGCGGTCGACGCGACGCGCAGTCTGGGTGTCACTT
>JBDUBS010000320.1:0-2429 GCA_040003875.1 Acidimicrobiia bacterium
CCTCGGGCGCCGAGCCGCTCCCCACCTACCTAACCGGAAGTCCCCCGTACGCGTGCCCCACCCCGAGCGCAAAGGAGCTCCAGCAAGCCCAAGCTGAACTCGTGCCAGCAGACTCGCGGCACACAGGCCTGAAGGGCAAACGAGTACTGCTTATCGGTGACTCGACGGCTTGCAGCCTGTCTGTCGGTCTCACAACATTGGCTTCGCGAGTCGGCCTCCAGGTAGCGAATGGCACAGTCGTCGGTTGCGGAGTCGTGAGCGACGAGGTTCGAGGGCTCTTACCAACGCCGGCTTCACGACGGTGTCATACACGCGTCGCGGACGTCATCGGAGCAGCGTTCACAAAGAGCAAACCCGACGTTGTTGTTTGGGCCAGCGCATGGGAACGCGACTCCATCGTCAAGCGAGGACATGTCTTGCGCACTGGAACTCCGCAGTGGCGTGCTGAACTCCTTGTCCGAATGCAGTCTGCTCTCGGTCGCTTGACAGCAAGCGGAGCGCGGCTCGTGGTCTTGTCTCAACCACCCTTCACGGGCAGCAGCGGTGGGTACGCCCACTTGTTCCTTGAACTCGACGACGTTCTGCGGGAGTTTGCGGCGCACAACAGCAGCAGAGTGAAGGTTGCAGACCTCTTTAGTCTCGTTTGCCCTCCGGGCCCGCCGTGTCCACGACGCGTCAACGGGACCACGCTCCGCGTCGACGGAGCACACTACGGCCCTGCAGGGGCCGTAGTCGTAGGTCGTTGGCTCATCGATGAACTCAGCAAAGGATGACCAGTCCGAGGCGACATTCGTGGTGCACCTCGTAGGCTCACGCCGCTATGGAGGAGACCGTGCGAACGATCCCAGTCACCGTGCTGGCGTGGGAAGGCCCCCAGGCCCGGGCCTATCTGGTACGAATGCGACGGGCGGGCATTCTCCCGAAGCGCATCCTGTTGATGGTGCGCGACAGCAAGTCCGAGGCGGCGGGCAAGCCTGCTCACCTCGGGGGGTTCTCGATGCGCCGGGCGGAGAAGGCCCAGGATCGTTCCCACAACTTCCACCCCTACGCCATCCGCAAACAGCACCCCGAACTCGTCGGGGCGATCGCCGATGCCATGAACTCGGTCGTCGCCGACGCCGCGGATGTCTACGCCCAGATGTACGACGACTTCAGCTATGACGCCTTTGGCCCGGTCACCCGGATCGGCGCCAACTCCTACAAGGATCCCGGGCTGCTCGAGGCCTTGCGCGGCTGCGAGGACGACACGGTCGTCTACACCGGCGGTGGCATCGTTCCCGCGGCAGCATTCGACGTTCCGGGCCTACGCATCATCCACGTCCACACCGGATTCCTCCCCCATGTACGTGGGGCCGACGTGCTGTTGTGGTCGTTGTTGGTCCGGGGTCGGCCGGGCGTCTCGGCGTTCTTCATGAGTGCCGGCCTCGACGAAGGCGACGTGCTCGCCGCCCGCGAACTCGAGCCGCTCACGATCCAGCTCCCCGCATCGGACCACTTCGACGACGACACGCTGTACCGCGCCTTGTTCTCGTTCGTCGACCCACTCATCCGCGCCGAGTTGCTGGTCGGCCAAGTGCTCGAACCGGCTGCGAGCCCCGAGGAGATCACCGGCACGCCGCAGGACCTCGAGACCGGCATCACGTACCACTTCATGCATCCCAGCGTGCGCCATCGAGCGCTCGGCGCGTTGTTCCGGTCGGAACGACCGTCGGCCGAGTCCGACGCCACCCAGGAGAGTTCCGACGCGCCGAAGCGGTACGCCAAGTACTACGAGAAGATCTCGGCGCGCGCACCGATGCGCTTCGCGGTCGACGCGGGCCGGGAATCGTCCTCGTTGCGGGCCCTGAGCATCCGGAACCGCCAACACGACTACGCGGCGCTCGTGCAACGACCCGACCTCCTGGTGATCCACCGGGAGATGAACCGCCAACTCGCCCGTCAGGTCGACGAGTGGCCCACGTACGACTACGGCGAGGGCTATTACTACCAATCGTCGGACGAGCTCGGGATCACCGGGCTGCGCGACACCGCAGGCCGCGTCGACGCCTTCGGGCTCACAGATCTGGTCCGTGACCGCACCGTGTTGGAGATCGGTTGCAACACGGGCTTCCTCACTCTCGCCATCGCGCCCGCCGCGGCGCGTGTCGTCGCATTCGAGCTCAATCCGTTCCTCATCGCGATCGCCGAGGTCGGTGCACGGTTCCTCAAGGTCGACAACGTGCAGTTCGACACCTGCGCCTTCGAGGACTTCACCAATGAGGACGGGTTCGACGACGTGCTCTCGTTCGCGAACCACCACACCTACGACGGCAACACGCGCCAGTCGCTCGACGAGTTCTTCGCCCGCTGCCATGCGCTCACGAATCCGGGCGGCCGCCTCGTCTTCGAGTCACATCCACCCGAGCTCGAAGGCGACAACTTCGGACACA
>JBDUBS010000092.1:0-8079 GCA_040003875.1 Acidimicrobiia bacterium
ACCGCGCCGATCGTCGGTCGTTGGTCGGGTCGGCCGTAGAGCAACAGCACGACGCAGCCCGAGGTCGCACCGATCGCGAGGGAAGCGAACAGCTCGGTGGGGAGGTTGGTGGAGACGATGAGGCGCGCCAGCGTCAGCAGGACGACCGTGACGACGCCGGCCCGACGCCAGCGCGGACTCACGAACGGACCCAGGATCACGAACGAGCTGACGATCTCGGCGAGCACACTCGGGTGGATCGCCGTCGTGTCGATCGTGATGCCGTTGGTCGCCTCGTGGATGATCCGGCTGACTTCCGGACGGCTCAGCGACGAGAGCGCAACCGAGACGAGCGTCCCGGTGAGGATGTTGCCGGTGATGATGTAGCCGAGGAGCCGATACCGCTTGGTGATGAACGCAGGGACGAAGACCGCGATCGTGATCAGCGCAACGGTGACCTGCGCGATGCCGGCGATGATCCGGTCCACCTGCGGCGAGGCGAAGGAAAACAGCCGGACGAGGTCGCTCTCGATCCCGCCGATGCTCTGTTCGGCCCAACGCGCGAGTCCCCAGAGGACAACCGCGACCACGGCGAACGTCCCCAGTCGCAATACGTCGCTCGCGGAGCGGACGTAGCCGACGATCTCCTGGGAGGACTCGTCCCCGAGGAGCGCGCGGCTGGCGCTGGCCGACGCGCGTTCGGTGGTCGTTGTCATCGGATGAGGCTGCACGAGTCCTGCCGGGCGGTCAACGGACGGTAGGGCCGACGGTGGCGATGCTCAATCGCGGAAGTTGGTGAACTGCAGGGGCAGGTCGAAGTCCTTGTCCTTCAAGGACGCGATCACCGACTGGAGATCGTCGCGCTTCTTGCCGGTGACCCGGAGTTGCTCGCCTTGGATCTGGTGTTGGACACCCTTCAGACCGAGGCCTTTGATGTACTTGCCGACCTCGCGTGCCTTGTCGTCGGTGATCCCGACGCGCAGCGTGATGGTCTGGCGCACGGTGCCCTTCGTCGCCTCTTCGACTCCGCCGTATCCGAGGGCCTTGAGCGACACTCCACGCTTGACCATCTTCTCCTCGAGCATCTGCTTCAGCGCGTCGAGGCGGGGCTCCGACTCGGTGTGGAGCTCGATGGTCTTCTCTTTGAGTTCGATGGTGCTGTCCGTGCCCTTGAAGTCGAAGCGCTGCGAGAGTTCCCGAGCGGCCTGGTCGACTGCGTTGCGAACCTCTTGCATGTCGACTTCGGAGACGACGTCGAAGCTGGGCATGGCGCAGGTGACCCCCGTGGCGGAGCGATGTGGACAGCTTGCTACTGTACGCCCGGGTCCGTACCCGAGAGGCCAAAGGGATCTGGCTGTAATCCAGATGCGCAAGCTACGGGGGTTCGAATCCCTCCGGGCCCACTCTCGTTTCCTGCGTCGCATTCGCTCGCGACGAGTGGTCTGCGCACCCGGTGTCCCGCGCGTACCGCCGCCGCGGTCTGCTCCGGCCGGGGCGTGACGCGACGGAACCGTCGCAGTGCGACCTAGGGTCTGCCCGTGGAAGCGGCGCCCGCTCGGCCTACCCGTTTTCCGTTCTGGCGGCGGATGCTGCCGTGGGCGCTGTGCGCGCTCCCCGTACTCATCTATGCGTTCCAGGCGTGGGACCACCGATGGATCCTCGATGACGGCTTCATCAACTTTCGGGTCGTGCGTCAGATCGAGGCCGGCAATGGCCCGGTCTTCAACGCGGGTCAGCGGGTAGAGGCATTCACCAGCCCGTTCTGGATTCTCGTGCTCACGGTCGGCGATGTCCTGGCTCCCGTTCGGCTCGAACTGTTGTCGGTGCTGCTGGGAATCTCGTGCGCCGTCGCAGGGCTGGGATTCGCGGTCGCGGGTTCTGCGCGATTGTGGAAACCGATCGATCCCGAGGCACCGCTCATGCCGGCGGGGGTGCTCGTGTACATCGCCCTCTACCCGATGTGGTATTTCGCGACGAGTGGCCTCGAGACACCGATGATCTTCGGTTGGCTGGGCCTCTGTCTCTTCTTGCTCAGCAAATGGGCGTCGCGCCCGGACGCGCGTCTGTCGACATCGGCGGCCGTGGTCATCGGCCTCGGCTGGCTCATCCGGCCGGATTTGCTGCCGGTCACCCTCGCGCTGCTCGCCGCCGTCTTGGTCGGAAGTCATGACCGATCATGGCGAACCGTGGTCAAACTGTTGGTCGCAGTATTCGCGGTACCCGTCGTCTACCAACTGTTTCGCATGGGCTACTACGCGAGCTTGATCTCGAATACGGCCTACGCAAAGAAGGCGAACGCTACGAACTGGGGACGAGGTGCCGACTACCTCAAAGAGTTCGTCAGGACGTATGAGCTCTGGATTCCTCTGGCCGCGGTCGCGCTCGCTGGATTCCTGCCACTGCTACGAGCCGCCCGATCCCGGGAGACCCGGCGCACGACGTGTGTCGCGCTCGGATTTGCAGTCGGTGGCGCGTTGGTCGGCCTCTACGTGGTGAGGGTCGGCGGCGATTACATCCACGCCCGCCTTTTGCTCCCGGCCCTCTTCGCGATCTGCCTTCCCGTCGCGGTGCTTCCGCAGCGTTGGCTCTCATTCGCCGCCGTGGCGATCGTCGTGCCGTGGGCGCTGGTCGCAGCGTTCCAACTGCGGCCCGACGTGCCCTATCGCGTGACCATCGACAATCGCCGAAACCTGATCAACGTCGAAGATGTGATCGAGCAGCCGACGTCCCGGGTGCTCGCGTTGTACCAGCGCGGCCAAATCTTCTGGGAACAAAAACGACTTCCCTACAAACCCGCCCCGGAACTGCCCCGAAAAACAATCGCCCGCGGCTACATCGGCACAACCGGTTACGTCGTGGGTCCCGACATTGACGTGTTCGACACGTTGGGACTGGCCGATGCGCTCACCGCTCGGTTCCGCACCAGCAGTTCCAGCGCGATCCCGGGCCACGAGAAACCGATCCCGGCCGCCTGGGCCGCCGCCCGTCTGACCGACCCTCGATCGAAACCCGATCCGGCGAACTTCGCCGTGCAGCTCTTCGGTTTGAATCTCATCGAGCCACTGATCCCGCAAACGAGCGGCCGGGAGTTCCGTCGGCAAGTGGCGTCGGTGCGGCGTGCACTCGAGTGCGGCGATCTCAAAGCGTTCCACGACGCCTACGCCAAGCCGCTCACAATCGGTCGGTTCTTCGACAACGTCGGACGGAGCATTACGTCGTCGAGTTTCTCGATCCCGGCTGACCCGGACCAGGCCGTGCGCGAGTTCTGTCACCGGCGGTAGCGATCTCGGTCTCGCTTCTCTCGGCACCTCCGCTCGGACACGGTGCTCAGGAGCGATGCGCGACGATCTTCGTGAGCAGCAGACGGCTGAACCTCGTTGCCGCTTCCGGGGTGAAATGCCGACCGTCGGGGCGGATTCGCTCACCCCTGACCAACTCCGGGCACGGCGGCCCACCGGGACAAATCCTGCTTGCGAGATCGACGACCGACACCGTGTCCCGATGACGCGCCGCGAACCGACGATCGATGGACGCGAGCCGGCGATAACTCGCATCGTCGATCGCGTTCGAGGTGTTGTTCGTGCCCTGAGCGTCGTTCGGTGCCGGTGCCGCGCCGATCACGAGCACGACGCGCGCCCCACCCCGAGTCAGCTGGGCGAGCGCGTCGTCCATCCGGGCGAACATGGCACGGTCACCCGCGGGCGTGCCGCTGACCAGCGTCTTTCCGTCGACGACGAGATCGGACTTCTCCCAGATGCTCATCCAGACCACGACATTGGGTCGCGTCTTTGGGAGTGCTTTACGGAGCGCGTCGTCGACGAGTTGGGGACATCGTTCCGAGTGCTGGGCGACCTGCTCGCCGCGGGTTGTCGTGACCTCTCCACTTGCGACCCCGCAGCCGAATACCGACGCCTGAGCGACGGCGACGTGCGCCGACCGTCCGACCTCGCGGAGCCCAGGCCAGAGACTGCAGGCGGTCGAATCTCCGACGAGGAGGACCCGAACGTCGCGCGCGGCGTGCGGAAGCGCGAGACGGCCACGCCGCTTGTTCTCGCGGTGTGCTGCGCGCCGTTCCGCCGGCTGCGGCTGTCCACACCGGACGGGATCGCCGATGTTGAGGACATAGCTCGGCGGCGGGCTCGCCCCGGCGGCGGACGCCAGGACGGCGACGAGCGCGACCATCACGCCGAGAGGGGCGACCACGGCGATCGGGCGGGGATGGCGTGCCCAACCGGCTCGGATGGGCCGCTCGATGAAGTAGTACGACAGGATCGCCGCGCTGAAGGTCAATGCGAGGCGGATGAGATTGAGTACATCCGGTCCGACGTGCACTCGGGAAGGCACGAGCCACACGGTGAGCGGCCAATGCCAAAGGTAGAGGCCGTATGAGATCCGTCCGATCCACGGCAGCGGCCGCAGGGCGAGGATCCGCTGCACGATTCCACCGTTCATTGCCGCGATGATCACGATGGCGATCACGACCGCGAACAGCACCGAACGCCCGCGGTAGAAGGCGGGATCGGTGTCAGAGAAGTGATTCCACTCCAGGAGGGTGGCAGCCAGCGCGATCGGACCGAGCGCCATCACGATCGTCCGAGTCCGGTCGCTCGGCCGCCACGAGAGCAGCAGCATCGCAACGAGTGCGCCGATCAGAAGCACATGCGCTCGCGTGTCGGTGCCGTAGTACGCACGGGACGGATCGCCGGACCTGTAGGTAGCGGCCATGGCCGCCACCGACGCCACGATGCCGAATCCCGTGACGCACGCGAGCACCTTCATGGAGCCGCGTCCGATCCGAAGGCACGCGAAGACGATGAGCGGCCAGATCACGTAGAACTGTTCCTCGATCGCCAGTGACCACATGTGCCGCAACGGTGACGCCGCGGAGAACAGGGTGAAGTACGACTGCTTGTCGAGAATGAATCGCCAGTTCGCCACGTAGAACAGCGACGCGAGTCCATCGTCGCGAATCGATGCGCGCTCCCATGGCGTCACGAAGTGATGCGTGTAGAGCGCGACGAACACGAGCACGAGCAGCAGCGCAGGAACCAAGCGCCGGGCCCGTCGGCCCCAGAAGGCCACCAAGCCCACGCGATCGGTGCGGCGGTATTCGACGACGAGCAGTGTGGTGATCAGGAACCCCGAGAGGACCAGGAACGCGTCGACTCCGAGGAACGCACCGCGTGCCCAGTGGTAATTGTCGTGGTACGCAATGATCCCGAGCACGGCGAGGGCCCTGATGCCGTCGAGCGCGGGGTGGTATCCGAATCGTGTCGCTCCCGGCCCGATCGCCTCGGCCGCTCGCCCGACGACACTCGTGTCGGCTCCGTCGCCGGAGCCAGGCCCGCGCACCGGTTCGGTCAGCCTCACCTCGGGCAGAGTACCGCCGTAGATCGGCCTGCGATGGTTGGTGGGCACGGCCCGAGCGGCTCCGACGCAGTCAGAGCATGCGCTGCATGACCACCACGTCGAGCCACTTGCCGAGCTTGCGGCCGACCTCGTGTTCGGTGCCGACGATCTCGAAACCGCAGCGGCGATGGAGGCTGATCGACGTGTCGTGACCGCCGACGATGCGGGCGATCATCGAGTGGTAGCCGTACGACTGCGCCAGGCGCACGAGCTCGGCCAGCATCTGGAACCCGACCCCGGTCGATCGGTGCGCGGCGTTCACGTAGATCGAGTCCTCGACCGTGGTGAAGTACGCCGGGCGTTCCCGGTAGGGGGACAGTGACCCGAAGCCGGCGATGGCTCCAGCCTCGTCGATCGCCACGATCGCCGGGTGGCCGCCGCTGTGTTCCTCGATCCAGGCCACCTGGTCCTCGAGGGTCCGGGGGACCAGGTCGAAGGTCACGGTGGATCCGGCCACCTCCACGTTGTAGATGGCTCGGATCGCCTCCGCGTCCGCTCGTTCGGCAGGGCGCAGGGTGGACGGCACGCTTGGACGGTATCTGACCGGGTCCGGGTTGCTAATGTCGTCGGGCTCCGGCGCCACGTCAGGTAAGCCGGGACGAGCGCCCCCTTAGCTCAGTGGTAGAGCACTTCCATGGTAAGGAAGGGGTCTACGGTTCAATCCCGTAAGGGGGCTCCGACAACGTGATGGGCGACTCGGTCGTTCAGAGCGGCGTCGACCCGCAGGCACCAACCGTGGTGTCTCGCCCGGCGGGATAGCTCAGCTGGTCAGAGCGCACGGCTCATAATCGTGAGGTCGAGGGTTCGATCCCCTCTCCCGCTACACCGTTCAACTCCGCGAACGATCAACGAGTGCGAGCACCGTCAACCGGTGACTCGCCGACGAAGGAAGCGACGAAATGGCGTCCGACAAGCGGCTCAAGGTCACTCTCGCCTGCGAAGAGTGCAAGCGACGGAACTACATCACGAAGAAGAACAAGAACAACGACCGCGAGCGCATCGAGATGAAGAAGTACTGCCGCTTCGACCGTCGCCACACCCTGCACAAAGAAACGCGCTAGCGCGCTGGCACCCACGGTCGGACTCGCATCCGCCGGCGGCGAGAAGCCCAGCCGTACGCTGAGGTCATGCGGGTCGACATCCACGTCGCGCACGTAACCTTGGTGACGTTCCGCGGGTCGGACCCGTGCTCGATCGGAGCATGCATGGTGGACGAGACCGAACTGATTGCTGCAGCCCAGGCGGGCGACCGCCTCGCGTTCGACGAGTTGGTGCGTCGCACCTATCGGGACGTCTTCACCCTGGCGATCCGATTGACCGGCAACGTCGAGGACGCCGCCGACGTGGTGCAAGACGCGTATTTTCGGGCCTGGAAGGGCATTGACCGCTTTCGCGGCGACGCCCAGCTGAGTACGTGGCTGTACCGCATCACCGCCAACTGCGCCTCGACGCACCTGTCGCGCCGCCGGCGGCTGCGGACCGAGCCACTCGTCGCCGGCCTCGACCCGGCCGAACTCCGCCACGAGGCCCAACCCGAGCCCATGGCGGAGACGACGCTCGACTTGGAGCGCATCGCCCGAGCGGTCGACCAGCTCCCGCCCAAGCTGCGTTCGGTGGTCGTCTTGCGCGACGTCTACGGGCTCCCGCACGAGGCCATCGCGGAGGAACTGGGTATCTCGCTCTCGGCCGCGAAGGTGCGTCTGCACCGCGCACGGCAGCGGCTCCGGAACGAGATGTTCGAGGAAGGACGGGCAGCTCATGCGGTATGAAGACGTCGCCGACATCCTGCCCGGCCTGGTCGACGGCACCGTCACCGTCGACGACCGGACCCGGGCCTTCATCGAGTCCGACCTGCGTTGCCAGGCCGAGTTGGCCCGGTACCGCCGGCTGTTGCGCGGGCTCGGCGCGATGCGCGCGGCGTACCTCGAACCCGCGCCAGGGAGCCTGGCCCAGACGCTCAACTCCTTGGCTGCCGGGGGCGAGCGGCGGGTGGCCCGATCGATCCTGACCGGCCGCCGCGTGGCGATGGCCGGGGCCGTGCTCGGCGGCGCAACGGTGGCCGGGGTCGCCACCGCCGCGGTCATGGCCGCGCGCACCCGCCGGCGACTCGTGACCGGCTGAGCGGCTGGCCTGGAGCGTCACCCCTGTCGGTGTCGCGTCTCGGCGCGTTGCTGGAAAGTGGAGTGATGCTGGGGGTACCGTCCTCGACGCATGGACGACGACTTCTCGACCGAAGTGACCGAAACCGACGGCGAAACGGTCATCTCGGTTCGAGGCGAGATTGACATCGCGACGGCCGGACGGCTGCGGGACGTCATCGAACCGTTCCTCGGGCCACACCAGACGATCGTGTTGGATTTGTCCGGCGTGCACTTCATGGATTCCGCATGCCTGTCGGTACTGGTATATGCACGCGGGACCTTGACGGCCGATGGTGGATCACTGATGCTGCGGAACCCGTCCGCCGCAGCCCGACGACTGCTCACCGCCGCCGGGGCGCAGGACCTGCTCGACAGTGACGCGGGAAATCAACCCGATTCGAACTGACCCAGTACCGGCATGAGAACTCGGGGACGGCTGGGCTAGGCTCGTCGGCCCGGCCCCCGTGCGCCCGGAGGGCAGTAGCTCAATTGGAAGAGCTCCGGTCTCCAAAACCGGCGGTTGGGGGTTCGAGTCCCTCCTGCCCTGCTC
>JBDUBS010000302.1:0-2420 GCA_040003875.1 Acidimicrobiia bacterium
CGGCTCCGGGATCCTGGCGGCGGCGCTGATCGACCACGGCTTCTCCGTGACCGGGGTTGACCTCTCCGACGCGATGATCGAACTCGCCCGGGCGACCGCACCGACCGGCGCGCTCGCCGTCGGCCCGGCGCTCGACGCCGAGATCCCGCCGTCGGTCGGAGTGACGGCCACCGGCGAGGTGCTCAACTACGCGACCGACCCCCGCGCCGGCCTCGACGCGCTCGCGGTGATCGCAACTCGCGTGATGGATGCACTCGTCCCGGGCGGCACGTTCCTCCTCGATCTCTCGACCCCCGGGCGGAACGTCGGTCTCAACCCGCGCCACGTGTTCCACGACCACGAAACGTGGATGCTCGGGATGCACGCGACCGAGGATGGTTTACAGCTCGATCGGCGCATCGTGATCCTCGTCCGTGAGGGCGACGGCCGGTTCCGCCGCGTCGACGAACACCACGAGCTGGTGCTCTACGACGTCGACGAGGTGGTCGCCATCTTCGAAGCCGCCGGCTTTGCGGTCGAGACCCGCGCCGCGTACACCGCGCCGACCGCGTCGACCCCGCCGTCGGGCTGGGCGGTGTTCGTCGCGTCGAAGCCGCGGTGAACGATGGTGCTCTTCTGTTGTCAAGGTTCGGTGCGCTCCGTGGTGTGGTTCAGGGTCCCGGTCCGGCGCGTTGGTGTTGGTTGCGGGTGACGAGTTGCTGGCGGCCCAGGGGCCCGGCGCGACGGAGATCGCGCAGGGTCTTCTGGGCGTGGTGATGGTGGCAGAGGCGCCCGAGGTTGGCGAGTGTGGTGAGCCCGCCGGCCGCGACGGGGATGTTGTGGTCGATTTCGAGGTGCCGGTCGACTTCGCAGCCTTCGATCACGCACGTGCGATCACGGACCTCGATCGCGGTGCGCAGGTGGGCGGGGATGGTGCGGCCGAGGTGCGCGACGCGGGTGACGTCGACGCCATCGACGACGACGGCTTTGAGGATCGCATCGGATGCGAGCCGGAGCGCGACGCCGACGGGGAGGGGTCCGAGGCCTTCGATCTCGCAGATCTCGCCGGGTTCGGTCCACCCGCGTTGGTAGGCGGCGTGGCTGATGTGGACGACGACCACGGCGAGGGGACGCGAGCCGCGGGTGCGGGCTGGTTTCGTGGCCTGCGGGTCGGACGGAGAGTCGTCGTCCCTGCCAACGCTGCGGGTGAAGGCATCAGCCATGCGGACGACGGCGTCGAACGCGATGGCCTCGGGGTGAACGCGTTCCTGGCCGGCGCGATGGTCCTCGAAGAGTTCGCGTTCGAGGGGTTCGAGACTGGCCATGATCTGGGCGGTGCGGTCGAGCGGGCCGCGGATCTCGATGCGACCAGACCCGTCTCGTGTGGTGTGGTGGCGGAGGGATCGTTCGCGAGTGATCCGTTCGTAATTCTCGCACTCGTCGTCGCGCGAGCGCGCGGCGGCGGTGACGCGCTCGCATTCGTGTTTCAAACCTCGGTATCCGGCGGTCTGCGCCAGGCCGACGAGGGCGTCTGCGGTGCTCGGGTCGTCATCGACGGCGGCACTGACGGCCTCGGCTTGCGCGCCCGACAGCGCACCGGCACGCAACGCGGCGGAGACTGCGGGCTGTTGCTTCACCCGCTGTGCGGTGCCGAGCGCGGCACGTGCGGCACCGACTGACGTGCCGGAGAGCGAAGCGAAGAACGCTTCGATGTCACGGAAGGATCCGTCGCCGACCCAGGCGCCGGTCTCGGCGAGGCGACCCGCGGCGAGGGTCCGGCCCGCGACCGCAAGTTTCTCGAGCGCGACGAATTCTTCGACCGCGGTGCGGGCTTCCTCGCCCGAAAGTGCGTCGACATCGAGCTCACGCAGGAGGAGACGGGCGCGGCTGACGAGGTGATGGAGTTCACAGAGCACGAGACACCTCCCGACGGGTTGCAGCCGATCAAGGACCCACGGGGAAGTGAGGGGGAAGTCGTGCGGAACTTCGTTTAGTGTATACGAACAGGTGTTCGTCTGTCAACCCGAAACCGGAAGGAATCTGACCGCGCCGAATCAGGTGACGTAACCCCTTGGTGGGCCAGCGCCGAAGCGTTTGTCAGTTCGAGGACGCGTCGCGTCTCCAAAGTGACAAACGCTCAAGTTGGTTCGGGTGACATTGCCTGACGCCTGGCTGGTCGCTACTGGTAATAGACACCGTCGCCTACGGCGTTACCTCGCTCACGATCGTAAAGTCGACGAACTCGGGCGCGCCTTCGAAGATCTCCGCCATCGTCGCCCGCGCGGCCGCCAACCCTTCCTCGCGCCGTGGATCGTTCTCGCGCTCGCGAGCCCGCTCCTCGCTCTCGAAGACCACGAGGAAGGAGATCCGGCTCGGGTTCCCGTCGTCTCGCATCGCAGTCGACCGCACCAACCCGGAACCGGCCTGCTCGGTTTCACGCA
>JBDUBS010000548.1:0-2420 GCA_040003875.1 Acidimicrobiia bacterium
CGGCCAGCCAGGCGAGGTACTCGGGACCTTCGAGGCCCCACCAGCCGGGCCAGCCGTCGGCGGCCCCGTATCCGTCGAGTGATGTGATGAAGTCGATGACGAGTTCGGGCATGGGTGACTCCGGTTCAGGATCGGGGACTGCGGCGCGGTTCCCCAGTGGATCGCGTCACACCTAGCCGTTGTCGTCTGGCGGGTCGCCGTAGAAATCGGCGATCTGCTCGGAGCCGCGCCAACGGGTGTAGGTAGGACCCTGGGGCCAGCCGTCGGGGACATCCTGCCATTCCTCCTGCCGGCCGTAGGGCAGAACGTCGATGAGTGGGAAGGTGTGGGAGAGCGCTTCGGTACCGCGCCCGTTCGTGTGCCACGTCCGGTAGACGGTGCCGTCATCGCCGCGGAGGAACACGTTGACGCCAAATCCGCCGCCCGCTGGCGCGCCGACGTCGCTCCCGAACGAACTGTTGGCGGTCGAGTACCAGTCCATCCGATTGCCCACTCGACGCTTGTAGGCGAGTGCCTCGTCGATCGGACCCTGGGTGACGATGACGAACCGGGCGTCGTAGGGCTCGAGGAAGTCGAGGCGGACGAACTGCGCGGTGAAGCCGGTGCAACCGCCGCACTGCCACGTCTCGCCCGGAGACCACATGTGGTTGTAGACGATCAGCTGGCGGCGACCGTCGAAGACGTCAGCCAGTTGCACCGGACCCTCCGGTCCTTCGAGGGTGTAATCGCGCATCGCGACCGCCGGCAGGCGACGGCGCTGGGCGGCGATGGCGTCGAGCTCTCTGGTGGCAGCCTTCTCCCTGACGCGCAGCTCGTCGAGCGCGTGTTGCCACGTGGCCTCGTCCACGCTCGGGGGCAACGCCGTCGTTGATGTTCGCTTCGTTTCGGTGGTCATCGGTCTTCCTCCGGTTGGTCGTCCGCCCGGCTGCGGAGCCGGCTGGCCTTCGTCGTGTCCCGTGTGGGGTGGCGCAAGCCGACGTCACTCCATCGGCTGGCGGCGGCTGCAGGCAGCTCGTGGCATTCGATCGTCGTCACCGACGGACCACGTAGTGCAGGTGGATGACACCGGGGGCGTCGATGGTCCGAGTGAGCTCGAGCTCGATGTGCTCGGCGCTGAGGTGTTCGAACAACCGCCGCCCCTCGCCGAGTAATACCGGGACGACATGGATCTCCATCTCGTCGAGCACGCCCGCGCGTAGACAGCTCTGCGCGGCATCAGCGCCGTGCATCATCACGTTGCGTTCACCGGCGGCAGCCTTGGCCTGCGCGACGGCCGACTCGATCCCGTCGGCGACGTAGGTGATCGTCGCCCGCCCGGTCGGCGGATCGTCTGGCACATGATGGGTCGGGACGAAGATCGGTACTCCATCGTGATGGTCACCGTTCCAGTGCCCGGCAATGTCGAACGTCCGGCGCCCGACGAGCACGGCACCCGTTGCCATCATCTCGTCGAACACTTCCCCACTCGGCCCGTCGGGCCGGAACGTCAGGGGATCGTCGAAATCGCCGTCGGGGAGCCAGGCGTGCAGCCGATGCCCGCCGACACCGAGTCCAGCTTCCGGACCGTCGTTCGGCCCGGTGATGAACCCGTCGAGGGACATCGACATGTCGAGTACGAGTTTCGCCACTACTCCTCCAGGTCCAGATCGGGTCGGGCGACTCGGTGCTTCGCCATTGAGGCACCGTACCGACCAGTTGGTATGGAGTCAAGACTCCATACCAACTCAGCCACGCTCCGCAGTGACCCTCCCGCCCGGCACGGACCGAAATACGGTGGACTCATGACCACCGATACCCAGTTCCGCATGGGACGACTCGACCACGTCCACATCCGCGTGCCCGATCGGGCCGAAGCCGCGGCGTGGTACTCCGAGCACCTCGGCTTCGAACCGGTCGAGCAGTTCGATTTCTGGGCCTCGGGCATCGAGGGCGGGCCACTGCAGATCTCCGCCGACGGCGGTCACACCACGCTGGCGCTGTTCGAAGCCGGCGCGGGACACCCCATGATCCCCCAGCGGACCGGAGTCGCGTTCAGCGTCGACGCCGACGTGTTCGCCGCCTTCGCGCGATCACTGCCGAATGGGATCGACGGTCCCGAAGGACGACCGTTGCTCTCGGCCGACGTCATCGACTTCGACCTGTGTTGGGCCTACGACCTTGCCGACCCGTGGGGGAACCAGTACGAGTTGAACTGCTACGCGTACGACCGGGTCAAGGCCGAGTTGATCGAGGCCGACGCGATCACGCCGATCCGCTACTGGCCTCGAGAGCAGTACTTCTCGTATCGCGGCGACCACTGATGCTTCCGGGGCCCCACACTCCCCTGGCGTCAGGATTGCGCCGGCGGTGAAGGCCGAGCGGGGTCCAGCCCGGCGCTGAACTCGATGAACCGGCCCGCCGCGGGCGAGATCGGCCCCGGC
>JBDUBS010000490.1:0-2419 GCA_040003875.1 Acidimicrobiia bacterium
GTGAACGGATGCATCCGATCTTCCACACCATGCGCATGCACACCGGCATCGACATCGGTGCGGGCTACGGCTCGGCAGTGCGGGCCGGAGGTGACGGCGTCGTGGTGCTCGCAGGCCCGGCGTCCGGCTACGGCAACGCGATCGTCGTCGACCATGGCGGAGGAATCGCGACCCTCTACGGACACCTCTCGCGATTCGGTGTGCACGTGGGTCAGCGGGTGACGGCCGGCCAGACGATCGGCGCCGTGGGCAACACCGGCAACTCGACGGGTCCCCACCTGCACTTCGAAGTGCGGGTGCAGGGGGTCCCCGTCGATCCGATGCCGTACCTCTGACCTGATGGCTCGTCCGCTCGCACTCCTGATCCACCGGACCAGCGAGGGCTCGCTCCCGAGCTGCTCGGCTGCGCCTCGGTTGCGCGCTGCGACGGCCTGACCCCTACTTGGAGGGTTGGGGAACCCAGCGCAGGTAGGGCTTCTCGGTGCGCCATCCCTCGGGGTACTTCTCTTTGGCGGCGTCGTCGGAGACCGAGCCCGCGATGATCACCTCGTCACCCGACTTCCAGTCGACCGGTGTTCCCACCGCGAACTTCGCCGTGAGTTGGATCGAGTCGATCACCCGCAGCAGTTCGTCGATGTTGCGCCCGGTGGTCTGGGGGTAGGTCAACGTGAGCTTGATCTTCTTGTCCGGTCCGATGACGAACACCGAACGGACGGTGACCTTCTCGTTCATCGACGGGTGGATCATGTCGTAGAGCGTGGCGACATTGCGATCCGGATCCGCGATCAATGGGTAGTTGAGCGCAGTGCCCTTCACGTCCGCGATGTCGGGCAGCCACCCCTTGTGCGACTCGATCGAGTCGACGGACAGACCGATGAGCTTCACGTTGCGAGCGTCGAACTCACCTTTGCGCTTCGCGAGCTCGCCGAGCTCGGTGGTGCAGATCGGGGTGAAGTCGGCCGGATGCGAGAACAGCAGACCCCAGCTGTCGCCAAGGTATTCGTGGAGACCGACCTTGCCCTCCGTGGTCTCCGCCGTGAAATCGGGGGCTTCGTCGCCGAGCCGGAGTGTCATCGCAACTACCTCGTTGGTTGAGTCGTGGGGGCCGTAACGTCGGCGACACTAGCGGCGGTCCCACGAAAAGTCGAGTGAAATGATCGGGAATAGGAAGGTGTCGTCCGGCACGTTCCGATCCCGACTCGGACGGCTCGCACTCGACCTGGCACCCCTCCGCGAACGCGACTTCCGACTCCTCTGGATCGGCGAGATCTGCTCCGAAATCGGGTCCAACATCACGTTGGTCGCGGTGCTGCTCCAGGTCGACGCGCTGACCCACGATCCGGCCGCGGTCGGGCTCATCGGGCTGGTGCAACTCGTCCCCCTCATGGCTGCGTCGCTCTTCGGCGGGTCGTGGATCGACCGGTACGATCGCCGCCGCCTCTTGCTGTACGCACAGATCGGGCAGGCCGCCGCGTCCGGAGTCCTCCTCGCCGCGACGTTCCTCACCCCGGCGCCGCTGGTGCTGGTGTACCTGGGTGCCGGTCTCGTCGCCGGGTTGAGCGGCTTCTCGCTCGCGACCCGGTCCGCGATGACCCCGAGCCTGGTGCCACCGGACCGGCTGCCCTCCGCTCTGGCCCTCAACCAGGTGATGTGGAACACCGCGCAGATTGTCGGGCCTGCGGTCGGCGGCCTCATCGTCGGCGGATTGGGTTACCGCTGGGCCTATGGGATCGACGTGCTGTCGTTCTCGGGCACGATTGGCGCCGCGCTGTTGATGAGCCCCCGGCCGCCGATCGTCGGTCACGATCCGGCTGCGGAGGTGCTCGGGTCCTGGCGCCGGCTCGGCGAGGGATTCCGCTACCTCCGTTCGAAGCGGATCCTCCAGGCGACGTTCTTCATCGACTTGGTGGCGATGATCTTCGGCATGCCCCGGGTGCTGTTCCCGGTGCTCGCCCGGACCCGCTTCGGTGCCGGCCCCGAGCTCGCGGGCCTGCTCTTCGCCGCAGTATCGGTCGGTGCGGTGGTCGCCGCGCTCACCAGCGGTTGGGTGCACCGGGTACGCCGGCAGGGCGCGGCCATCGTGATCGCGGTCGTGGTATGGGGCCTGGCCATCGCCGGCTTCGGGCTGGTCGGGAACCGCGTGGTGGTCGCGTTGCTCCTGCTCGCCGTGGCCGGGGGTGCCGACGTTGTCTCGGCCGTGTTCCGGTCGACGATCCTCCAGGCGAGCGTGCCGGACGCATTGCGCGGACGCTTGAGTGGAATTCACATCTCGGTGGTGGCCGGCGGTCCGCGACTCGGCGATCTCGAGGGTGGGTTGGTCGCGTCCGCGACGTCGCCGGCGTTCTCGGTCGTCTCTGGCGGCCTCCTGTGTGTGGTCGGCGCCGTCGCGCTCGCGCTGGCACTGCCTGGGTTCTGGCGC
>JBDUBS010000583.1:0-7987 GCA_040003875.1 Acidimicrobiia bacterium
ACGACGTCGTCGACCATGGCGAGGAACTCGACCAGGTCAGCGCCCGCGAGGGCAGCATCGAGCCCGGTCGTGACGCGGTCGCGCCCGAAACACCAGACCAGCGGTCCGGGAACGAGCCCGCGTCCCAACTCCTCGTACACGACGGCCGCGTCGGTCCAGCCGAACCCATCGGTGCGGAGCGAGAACACACCGGCCGCGGCCAACTCGTCGTACACCGCGCGGTCGAAACCGGCTCGCACGCGCTCCATCGGGAATCGACCGTCGACCAACGCGCGTATCCCGTCCCGGAGCGCGATCTGGTCTTCGTCGAGATCGAAGTTCATCGTGTCTCGCTGACCGCTGGTCGCGGCTCACGCGGCAACCCGAGGACCCGCTCGCCGAGGATGTTGCGCTGGATCTGCGAGGTCCCGGCGGCGATGGTGAACGCGAGCATGCGCAACCGTTCCTCCACGAACGGACCCTCGCCGTCGACGGTGAGAATCCCCCGTTCGAGCGCACGCAACGCGAGTTCTCCGAGCTTCTGGCACGCCTCGCTGTAGGCGAGCTTGATCATGAACGGTCCGCGCCCGTTGACGCCCCGCGCCGACTGCGTGACGTTGCGCTTGATCAACATCCAGACCGCGTCGAGCTCCGCTGCAATGTGACCGAGTTCCCGACGCTGGGCGGGATCCCGCACGTAGGGAGCCAGGTCCTCCACGAGGCGGGACGTGTCGACCAGGTCGCTCACGAATGCGGTACCGCGCTCGAACGACAAGGTCACGTTGGTCACCCGCCAGCCGTCGTTCTCCGCGCCGACCCGACACTCCACGGGAACCCGGACCTCGTCGAGGAACAACTCCGCGAACTCCGAGGATCCGAGGACGGTCTTGAGCGGGCGCACCTCGATCCCCGGCAGGTCCATGGGCAGCATGAGCCACGTGATGCCCTGGTGCTTCGGCACCCCGGGATCGGTGCGCACGAGCAACTCCCCGAAGTCGCCGATCTGACCGTACGAGCACCAGATCTTCTGTCCCGTCACCACGTAGTGGTCGCCGTCGCGGACCGCTCGAGTGCGCAACGAGGCGAGGTCCGAACCCGATCCCGGTTCCGAGAATCCCTGACACCAGACCTCGTCACCGCGCAGGATCGCGGGCAGGTGAGCGGACTTCTGCTCGGGCGTGCCCTCGGCGATGAGGGTCGGGCCGGCGTGCAACAGCCCGACGAAGTTCACCCCGACGTAGGGCGCGCGGGCCCTGGTGGTCTCCTCGAGGAACACGAGTTGCTGGCTCGGCGGCGCGGCTTGACCCCCGTACTCGATCGGCCAGTTGAGGCCCGCGTACCCGGCGTCGAACAGGCGGCGTTGCCAGTCGGTGTCCCACGTGCGGCGGGCTTCCCAGTCGTCGCGCGCGGGTTGCGGCGCCAGGGCCGGTAACTCCCGGGCCAACCACTCGCGGAGCCGAGCACGGAAGGCGACATCAGCCTCGGAGAACCGGAGATCCATGAGCGCGGCAGTCTAGAGAGCAACCTGACGGGCCCTCAGATTGGGTGCTCCGAGCGGGAGTACCCTGCCCGCGGTGTCGGGTAGCACGATGCATCGCAGGGAACGGTCGGCGGGATCGACGCCGGAAGCGTCGGTCAGCGCACAACGTCGGTTCCTCGTCGTTGCGTTCGGTGCCCTCGTGGGCATCACCACCGTGCTGATACTGACCGGCCTCGCGCTCGACGACGGCCATTTCACCTACGTCTTCGACGACGCAGCCATCCATCTGAGCATGGCTCGTCAACTCACCGAACACGCGACGTGGGGCGTCACCGCGCACCACTACGCATCGGCGTCGTCCTCACCCGCATGGACGCTCCTCCTCGCGGCCTTCACGTTCGTGCTCCCGGTCGGCCACGACCTGCTCCCGCTCGCCCTCAACCTGGTGGCGGCATTCGCGATCCTGCTGCTCTTTGCCCGCCATCAAGAGTTTCTCCACGTACGGGCGGGCGAGAGACTCTCTGGCTGCGTCGTCGTCCTGGTGGTTGCGGTCCTCTGGTTCCTGCCGAGTCTGGTGCTCGCCGGTATGGAGCACATCGTTCACGCGGCACTGTTCGTCGGGATCTTGGTGCTCGTCGACCGTCGCGTGCACGTCGACGGTGACCGCACGATGCCCCTCGCCCTGATGCTCGCGCTCGCGACCGCCGTACGCTACGAGACTTCGTTCATCGCGGTCGGCGTCGCCATCGCGATGTTGTGCGCGAGCGGGCGGATGCTCGGCCGCGACACGCGCGATCGACTGTCGGGCCGAACGGCCCGCCGAGCATCGGTCGCGGTGCTCATGGCGTCGGCGTTGCCCATCGCGATCGTGGCGCTCGTCAACCGTGCCTTCGGTGAGGGCTACGTCCCCAACTCCATCGTGGCGAAGACCGGCTCGGACCGTGTGTTGGGATTGGTGCGAACTCCGACGGGTGCCCTTGCGGCACTCACTTCGGACCCGGCGCTCCTCGCGCTCGCCTTCGTCGCCGGTGCGTATCTCCTCTGGGCCGCGTTCGACGGACCGCAACGAAACGCGTCGATCGCCGTGACGTTCCTCGTCACCGCGTGGCTCCACGTCTCGTTCGCCGACATGGGATGGTTCGAGCGTTACCAGGCGTACCTGATCATCGGCGGGTCCTTCGTCGCGTTGAGGATCTGCGCCGAGGTCTTCACACCCGACCATCGTCGCCGGATCCTCGTGGCGGTGCTGGTGGTCTGCGCGCTCGCAATGGGCAAATCAGTGTTACTGGTCGAGACCCCGCTTGCGATGAGCAACACCTACCGCCAGCGGTACCAAGTGGCCAAGTTCCTGCACCGCTACTACGACGGCCACGCGTTCCTCACCGGCGAACTGGGATATACGACCCTGCTCCACAACGGCGCGGTAGTCGACGTTCTCGGGCTCGGCACCTACCCCGTCGCGGTGGAGCGCCATGCCGGAGTGGAGACCCTCGGCGCGCGGTTCGTCGAGCGGCTGATCAAGCAGTCGGACGTGCAGGTGTTCGCGGTATACGCATCCGCTCCCGGATTCGTCGTACCCGCCGACTGGACGGTGGTGGCGCACTGGCACCTCGCTGAGCCGAAAATCACCATTCCCGACTCGGACATCGCGTTCTTCGCGCGAAAGGGAGCGTCGGCACGGGTGCTCGAACGCCGCCTCAAATCGTTCGAGTCGGAACTCCCGACTCGCGTCACCGCCGTGTACCGCGAGGAGTTGTTCCGACAGTTCGTCACCGGCGCCTGATCACCCGGGTTTCGGTACGAACAGTCCTCAGCGACGACCACGACGGGTGCGTCCCGGAGGGGTGCCATCGGGGCGCGCAGCACCGCCATCGCGGGCGCTCCGGGTCGGCGTGCCTTCACGCCGAGCGGGCGTGCCTTCACGTCGCGCCGGCGCCGCGGTGCGGTCCCGGGGGGTGCCACCACCACTACCACCGTCGCGACCCGCAGGCGTGTTCTCGGTGCTCCGACGACCCGACGTACCGGCGGTGCGGTTGCGGTCCCGGTGCGCGGCGGGTCGGCCACCCTGACCGCGGTTGCCACGGTCCTTGGCCGGACGCGACCGCTTCTCGGGCGTGTAGTCGGGCTCGACGAGCCCGAGCTCGCGTTGGAGGCTCAGACTCGACCGCACCTGGTCCGGCAGCACGAACGACACGACCACACCGGTCGCACCCTTCCGCGCGGTCCGGCCCGAGCGGTGCACGTACGCCTTCGCATCCTCGGGCGGATCGAAATGCACGACGCACGCAACGTCATCGACGTGGATCCCCCGGGCGGCGACGTCGGTCGCGATCAGGGCATGGACCCGACCGCGGGCGAAGTCCTGCAACGCCCGGTCGCGCTTCGCCTGCGACAGCCCACCGTGGATCGGCGCCGACTCGACGCCGTGCTGCGACAGCTTCTTGGCCACCTTGTCGGCGCCGTGACGCGTGCGACAGAAGACGATCGTCGGACCCTCGGTCCCGATCACCTCGGCCGCGCGGGTGAGCCGGCCCTCACTGCTGATGCGTTCGAACCGATGCTCGGCGTCGGCGGCGTCCGACTCGACCCCGGCCACCTCGTGACGGACCGGGAACCGTTGGTACTCGTCGGTCAGGACACCCACGGCGCCGTCGAGCGTCGCCGAGAACAGGAGCGTCTGGCGCTCGAGGTTGGTCTGGTCGAGGATGCGCCGGACTGCGGGGAGGAATCCCATGTCGGCCATACGGTCGGCTTCGTCGATGACGACGATCGACACGCGGTCGAGCACCAACGCGCGCTGCGCGATGAGGTCCTCGAGTCGGCCCGGGCAGGCGACGAGGATCTCGACGCCCTTCCGCAGGGCCCGCTTCTGCGGCTCGTACCCGACCCCGCCGTAGACGGCGAACACTCGTTGATTGCGAATCGAGGCCATCGGCTCGAGTTCACGCGTGATCTGCGCTGCGAGTTCACGGGTGGGCGCGAGGATCAAGGCGCTCGGACGCCGGGGGCGGGCCGCCTCGACCCGCTCGACGGTAGGCGCGCCGAAGGCGATGGTCTTGCCGGAGCCGGTGGGGGCCCGTCCGCAGACGTCCTTGCCGGCCAACGCGTCGGGGATGGTGGCGGCCTGAACCGGGAACGGTTCCTTGATGCCGCGGGAAATCAGCGCGTGGACGAGATCGGGCGCGAGCCCAAGATCGGAAAAGCTGGACACTGTGACACTCCTCAACCCGCTCAGCGGGTTCTCTTCCGCGCGACGGAAGGACGGGATTGTCTCCAGCGCGGCTGTCCGACGGGGGTCGAACAGCCATCACCCTACTTGATGCGAGAGCTCCGAACTGCACCGCGTGACACGCGACTCATCAGCACCGCCCGGCGCGCACGTCACGATCGCGCGCGATGGGTTCACTCGGGACGGTGAGGCAGGCGTGCTGGTCGAACGGTCCGTCGACGTCGATCCGCCATCCGACGCGCGCCAGATCGTCGTTGGTCACGCCGCGGAGCGGGACTCCACTCGCGGTGAGCAAACGGATTCCCGTGGAACCCAACGTGACACCACCCCCACAACAGGTGCTCTCGAATGCCTGAAGGATCACCGTGTGATCACGCGGCGTCGTGGTGCGGAAACGCGCGATGCGCACGATCTCATGATCGACGTCGCGCGCGTAGTCCACCCCGGTGCTGCTGTGGTCGACGACCGCCGTCAGCACGACGATGGCCCCGATCACGACGACTGCGATTCCGAGACAGACGTATCCGATGATCAACCCGGCGAGGGCCATGCCGGCGCCGTCCTCCCCCGTCCGCTTGATCTGACTCCGGGCAACGTGCCCGAACACGATGCCGAGGATCGAGCCGATCCCGCAGAACACGAAGGTGGCGAGGCTGCACACCAACGACGCGATGGCGAACCCGTTCGTCCGCCGTGCGACCGGCGGGTAGGGGTAGGGGTACGGAACTGCGGGCGGAGCGGCGGGCGGCACGGGCGGCACGGGCGGCACGGGCGGCACGGTCATACGGTGACGGTACGACCGCAGTTGCTACCCGGTGCGGATGGAGGGTCGGTAGCGTGGCGTCCATGACCACGGGCGGGATCGCGACCACTCCGGAACCGCCGTACTACGCGGTGATCTTCACGTCGCAACACTCGGGTGTCGCGCGTGCCGAGTACCAGTCGGTTTCGGAGTTGATGGAGCAGTTGGCCGCGGAGCAACCGGGCTTCCTCGGCGTGGAGAGCGCTCGCGAAGCGATCGGCATCACCGTGAGCTACTGGCGGGACGAGGAGTCGATCCGGGCGTGGCGACACCACGTGGAGCACACCGTCGCCCGCGAGCGCGGCCGAACAGAGTGGTACACGCGTTTCGCACTCCGGGTGGCCCGCGTCGAGCGCGCCACCACATTCAGTTCGCCGGAATGACCAGCGAATCCCGCAGCGCGGCGACCGACGCTAAAGGCAGCCCTGCGCCGAGTACGAAGCTCTCCACCGAACCGTGCTCGGCGCGCAGCGCGTCGAGCACGATCGCCATGGTCGCCGCCTGCGCCCCGTACTGCTGCCCCGCCACCTCGGCGTGAGTCTCGTGCGCCTCTGCGTACGCAGTGTGACGTGCCACGATCGTCGGCATCCGCGACTCGGTGAACGCGAAGTCGGAGACGATGGGCGCATCGGCTACACCGCACAGCGCCAACACGAGGGCAGACACCAGTCCCGTCCGGTCCTTCCCGGCCGCGCAGTGGAACACGACGGGTTGGTTCCCGGGCGCAGCGATCACCTCGAGCACTGCAGCAAATCGCGACGCATACTCCTCGAGCATGAACCCGTAGATCTGGTCCAGCGTCTGGAACTTGGCCGCCTTGCGAGCCTTTCGCGTCGGCAGCGCCGGTTCGCGTGTCTGGTCGACGATCGGCATGTGCAGTTGCCGAACGTGCTCCTCCAGCGGACCGTGGCCGTAATCCTCGACCTCGTGACCGGCGCGGAGGTCGATGACGGTCCGCACGCCGAGGTCGTCCCGAAGGTGCAACACGTCCGGTTCGCTCAGATACGAGAGGGAGTCGCTGCGGTACACCCGACCGGTCCGCACCGTCCCGCCGGCCTCGGTCGGGACTCCACCGAGATCCCGGAAGTTGCCCGGTCCGTCGAGTTCGACGATGCGGGGCACGGTCACCGGTCGAGATCCAACCCGAGCATCCGGATCGCGTTCCCGCGGACGATCTTGTAGACGACGTCCTCCGGCAGGTGACCCATCATGTCCTCCGCGACCTGCAACGTGTTCGGCCACGTGGAGTCGGTGTGGGGATAGTCGGTTTCGAACGTGATGTTGTCCACGCCGACTCGGTGCAACGACTCGAGCCCGTGGATGTCACGGAAGAAACAGCCGTAGACCTGACGGAAGTAGTACGACGACGGCGGCTCCGGGACGAGGTCCTTGACCCCACCCCATGCGCGGTGTTCCCTCCACACGTCGTCGACCCGTTCGAGGATGTACGGCAGCCAACCGATCTGACCCTCGGAATAGGCGAGCTTGAGGTCTGGGTACCGGACCAGGACCCCCGAGAAGAGGAAGTCGGAGAGGCTCGCCATCGCGTTGCCGAAGCTCAGACTCGCGGCCACTGCGACGGGCGCGTCCGCCGACGTTGCAGGCATGCGCGAACTCGAGCCGATGTGCATGCACACGACGTTCCGGGTCTCCTCGCACGCGGTGAAGAACGGGTCCCACCGGCCCGAGTGAATGCTCGGCAACCCGAGGTGGGGAGGAATCTCGGAGAAGCACACCGCCCGCACCCCACGTGCGGCGTTGCGGCGCACTTCGGCTGCCGCGAGCTCGGCGTCCCACAGCGGGACGATGATCAGTGGGACCAGTCGGCCACCACTGTCACCGCACCACTCCTCGACCATCCAGTCGTTGTACGCGTACACGCACGCTTCGGCGAGTTCACGATCCTTCGCCTCGAGGAACGTCTGGCCGCAGAACCTCGGGAATGACGGGAACGACAGCGACGCCTCGACATGGTTCATCTCCATATCCTCGACGCGGGCCTTCGGGTCGTAACACCCCGGCCGCATCTCGTCGTAGGTGATGGGCGACATCGTCATGTCGTC
The DNA here is from genome assembly GCA_040003875.1 of Acidimicrobiia bacterium. Taxonomy (GTDB): domain Bacteria; phylum Actinomycetota; class Acidimicrobiia; order IMCC26256; family JAENVU01; genus JAENVU01. The sequence continues at coordinate 7,554 of JBDUBS010000583.1, forward strand.
CCGGTCGAACCCCACCGCGGCGACGTGGCGCTTGTTGATGTAGACGAGATCCTCGTAGACCCAGCAGTCGGCCTGGGGACCGTCGGGATCGAAGGTCTGCTCGTAGCTCCCGCCCCCGATGTGGCGCATCGTCCCGATGCCGCGGCGCTCCACGTGCGGACCGGCCGCGCGGTGCTTCTCCGGCAGCCAGGTGTTCCAGAGGTGGGCGGGCTCGACCACATGATCGTCGACGCTGACGATCCGAGGGATCGGGGTTCGCGTCCCGGCGGTGGAGCCCGCGTTCGGGCTGACGTTCGGGCGGTCCAACGCAGTCACGGCATGCCTCCGAGGCGAATCTGACGGGTCGTCAGATTATCGGGGCTCCACCTACGGGGGCTCTATCCGCAGGTCGCAGCGGCCTTCGGCGCCTCAAGGTCGACCAGGTAACGGATGAT
>JBDUBS010000011.1:0-2390 GCA_040003875.1 Acidimicrobiia bacterium
ACCCGACATCCTCCAGACCGCGGCCCTCCAACGCAGTGGCTCGGACGAGTCGCTCGCAGCGGAAGCCGCGACGGTGAAGGCCTACGACGAGTTCTTCGAGTCGCACTACGAAACGTACGGCCGCAAGGTGAACCTCGTGGTCCTCAAGGCCAGCGGTGCACCGGACGACGACGCGTCAGCCCGAGCCGATGCGATCAAGGTCGCGACCGAGATCAAGGCCTTCGCGTCGTTCGGCGGGCCGGGCCAGACCGAGGCCTATGCGCAGGAACTCGCCGCACGCGGAGTGTTGTGCCTCGGCGACTGCATGCTGGCGTCGTCGGAGTCGTTCGTCGACCAGCGCGCACCCAACATCTGGCTCACGCTGCCGGCCGTCGACCAGTCGGCCATCCACTGGGCCAACGTCATCGGCCGCGAACTCAACGGTCACGCGGCCCAATGGGCCGGCGACAAAGCGATCGCGAAGCAGACGCGCGTGTTCGGACTCGTGCGCTTCGACGAGTCGTTCGCCGGGTTCCAGGAGGCCGGCAAGCAACTGATCCACCGTCTCGGCGCGGTCGGCGTCAAGTTGGCGGTCGACGCGCCCTACGAGCTCGACATCGCGAAGGCTCAGGAGAACGCGCGCAACACGATCGCGAAACTCAAGTCCGCTCACGTGACGACGGTGATGTTCGCGGGTGACCCGCTCACGCCGTCGTACCTCACCACGGAGGCCACGGCCCAGAAATACTTCCCCGAGTGGGTCGTGCTCGGCGCGGCCTACAGCGACACGACACTCTTCGGCCGCACCTTCGACAAGGAGCAGTGGAAGCACGCGTTCGGAGTCACCTCCCTCTACGTGCCCACGCCTCAGAGCCTCGACCAGTACTCCGAGATCCTGCGGTGGGAGACGGGCAACCCGCCCGCAGCCAAGACCTACAAGCTGCTGATCCAGGCCCCGCTCATCTTCTACACCGCCATGCACCTGGCCGGACCGAAGCTCACGGCTGCGACATTCCGCAACGCACTGTTCCGGTTCCCTTCGACCAAGACGTATCCCAGCCAGATCCATTTCTCGTGGGGCCACCACGGGATCTGGCCGAACACCGACTACTTCGGGGCCGACGACGCCACGCTCATCTGGTGGAACCCGGACGCGACCGGCATCGACGAGGTCGGGAACCAGGGGCGGGGCATGTGGGAGTTCGCCGACGGTGGGCGCCGCTACCTGCCCGGCGATTGGCCGAAGGGCGAACCCAAGCTGTTCGACCCGTCCAACTCGGTCACGCGCTTCGACAAGTTCCCGGCCGGCGAGGGTCCGCCGAAGTACCCGTCGCCGGCGCGCTAAGCCGGCGTGGCGCGGATATCAGCCGCCTGATCGCCCAACTTCCCGACCCAGCGCTCGCGGTCGGTGTCGTAGTGGCGCACGACGTGGGCCGGGCTCCCGACGGCCACCGAGAAGCTCGGAAGGTCACCGGTGACCACCGAGCCGGCACCGACGGCCACGTGCTCGCCGATCGTCGCGCCGGGCAGGACGATCGACCCGTGACCGAGCCACGATCCCGCGCCGACCACCACCGGCTTCGGCGGTGCGAACTGTTCACCGATCGTCAGGTGCACGTCCTCGTACCCGTGATTCGCGTCGGTGACGTACACGTTGTGTCCGGTGAACACACCATCGCCGATCGTGATCGACTGGTGGCCGACGACGCCACTCCCCCGGCCGATCAACACGCGATCGCCGATCGTCACCACCGGATTCGTCTCCGGGACGTGCCCCGGCATCACTCCGGCCGCGAGTGAGCAGTACGGACCGACGATGACGTCACGGCCGATCCGGATGTACGGCTCACCGTAGAGCGAGACCGTCGGGAACAAGATGCCGCTGCCGGCGCCGAACGCACCGAAGCGTTTGGCGCGGTGGCTCCTCGGGCCGATGGAGGCCTGGGTGGCGTACCACCGGAACGCCGCTTCGAACAGCTCATCGCGACTCCGCACCGCCGGAATGTAGCGGGCCGCGGCGCGCTCTACGCTCCCGCCATGCATCTCGGATTGCTCTTCGACTTCCCCCAGGGCGACGGAGGTGCCGGATTGGAGCGGGCGCTCCGGCTCGGAATGACTGCGACCGGTGTGGATCCCGACACGGTCCGCTTCTCCCGCCGGGAGACCCTCGGCCATCCGGCCGGCGACGTCGCCGACGTCGTCACCGGCTTCGAGGAGTTGGTGGCCGATGGCGTCGACCTCGTCATCGGGCCGTCGATCTCCGACAACTGTCTCGCCCCGCGCGACGCGGCCGACCGGGCCGAGGTCCCGGCGATCAACTACTCGGGCGGCGAACGCACCCGCTCCGATTGGATGTTCCACTACCAGGTGGGGTCACTCGAGGAGGAGCCGCCGCTGTTGGTGGCCCGGAT
>JBDUBS010000667.1:0-2389 GCA_040003875.1 Acidimicrobiia bacterium
GATCAACGAAGCGTGGCCGGTCCGGCCCGGCCCGCAGGGCCAAGAGGACGAAAGAGGAGCGGAGTGGGACCGATGGCCTGGCCGAGCTACGTGATCAACGAAGCGTGGCCGGTCCGGCCCGGCCCGCAGGGCCAAGAGGACGAAAGATGAGCCTGGTGATGGAGGTGTTGCGCCGCTTCGATGATCGGGGCGTCGCCTATTGCCACTGGAAGAGCAACGATCATCTCGAGGCCGCGCTCGCCGCCGACACCGACCTCGACATCCTCGTCGACCCCGCCGGGATCGACGACGCGTACGCAGTGTTCGCGGAGTTGGCGTGTCGGCGGGGCCGGGTGGCGAATGCCCGGAACGACATCGGACTGGAGGACTTCCTCGGGGTCGACGACGAGTCCAATCGCTTGGTGCATTTCCATGTGCACTACCGGATTCCGGGCGGGGAGCGACACAACAAGCGGTTCCGACTCCCCTGGGAACGCGTTGTCCTCGACACCCGGGTACGGGACGAGTCGGGCGTCTGGGTGACCGCACCCGCGGTGGAAGCGGTCTTGCTCCTGACGCGTTACGCGCTGAAGCTCCGCGGTCGCGACATGGTGCGTGGTTCGAGTGGCCCGGGCTCGGAACTCGCGTACCTCATGGCCCGCACCGATCGTGGTGCTGTCGTCGAAATCGCCGAACGACTCTTGGGCACGAAGGGTCGTACCGCGGTGGCCGCCTGCTTGGATCGCGAGCCGGGTACGGCCGAGCTGTACCGGTTGCGCCGGGTGGTGCTCCGAGTGCTCTCGAGCCAGACCAGCTCCCGCGGGCCGGCCGCGTTCACGCGGCGCATGAACCGCGAGGCGGCGTGGGCGATGCGCGGCATCTCGCGCAAGGTCGCACCGCGTCCGGTGTTGAAGGGTCGCGGCGGCACCGGCGGTGGGCTGATCGTGGCCTTCGTCGGCTGCGACGGTTCGGGAAAGTCGACAATGGTCGGCGAGTCGCGCCGGTTCCTTGCCCCGAAGCTCGACGTCTACCCCATGTACCTCGGTTCGGGCGATGGTTCGTCGTCGCTGTTGCGCAAGCCGATGAAGGTCGTGCGCGACCGGGTCTTCGGCAAAGCGCGCGATCGCAACACGATCGCCAAGAAGGCCAAGGTCGGTGACGATCACCCGACCGCGATGTCGGGTGCGAAGGCGATCTGGGCCTTGACCCTCGCCAACGAGAAGTCGCGCAAGCTGCGCCACGCGATGACGGCCCGGACTCGCGGCATGGTCGTGATCTGCGATCGTTGGCCGCAGATGCAGTTTCCCGGCGAGCTCGACGGGCCTCGGCTCACCCACTGGCAGAGCGGGAGCGCGCTGCAGCGTCGGCTTGCGGCTTACGAGCTGCGTCCCTACGAGTTGGCGCGGCGCTTCCCGCCCGACATCGTCATCCGGCTCGACGTCGACGTCGACACCGCAGCTGCCCGCCGTCCGGAAGACGGGCGGGACTACCTAGCCCACCGGATCGAGTTGGTGCGGGCGCTCGACTTCGACGGCTCGCTGTTCGGCGCGGTGGAGATCGACGGCACCCAGTCACCCGACAAGGTCCTCACCGCGGTCCTGCGGGCGATCTGGTCGAGGCTCTGAGCGACGACGCGTCCGCGATGGGTTACGTCGTCGAGTTCTGTGGTCTGCCCACCGCCGGGAAGTCGACGCTGGCGCGCGCCGTGGTCGCCCAGTTGCGGTTGCGGGGAGTGCCGACGACCGAGGTGATGGCGACGCTCGGTCCGGACGCCGGCCGTTCGGCCCGCCTGACCCGCAAGATTGCGTCGATCGGCCTCGCGGCCGTCGAACCGGGGTCGGTAGCGGTGGTGACCGGCGTCGGCCTGCGCAGCGGCCAGCGCGACATCCGGGACCGAGTGGCGCGGCCCGCCAACCTCCTGGTGGTGCGGCACGCGGTCCGCAGGGCCCGGCGGCGCCCTGGTGTCCACATCCTCGACCAGGGCCCGCTCCAGGAGTGGTGGTCCGCCGCGCTGCGGGCGGACGATCGTCGGGTGCTCCGCCAGTCGGGCGCCGACCCCGCCGAGCACTCCGACCTGATGGTGCGGGTGGAGACGCCGATCCCAGTGTTGCTGGCGCGATTGGCCGCACGCGGACCGCGCCAGAGCCGCCTCGAGGCAGTCGGACCCGAAGAACAGCGACGAGAACTGGAGCGGGGCGAACTGCTCCTGGACTCACTCTCCGATCAATTGGTACATTCCTCCGGTCTCGACGGACCCGGCATCCTCCGGGTCGACGGGCAAGATCCCGCGACAGCGGAGGCGATCGCAGAGGTCGTCGTCGCCAACGCGTGATCGCACTGGGGGAGCGGGTATGCAGCGTCGAGTGATCCGACACGCGTTGGTGGGCGCGGTGCTCGTCGGGGCGGGCCT
>JBDUBS010000154.1:0-7945 GCA_040003875.1 Acidimicrobiia bacterium
GGGCGAGGACCTTGCCGTTGGCCAGCAACTCCCCGCCCCAGACACCCCATGGCTCACGCCGTACGAGCGCGGCCTCGAGGCAGTCGGTCTGCACGGGGCACCCCCGGCAGAACGCCTTGGCCCGGGCGATGTCATCGAGTTGTTCCGAGAAGAACAGCTCGGTGAGCGCGGCCGAACCATCCCGACACAGGGCGACGTCACGCCATGCCTCGGTGTCGGTCATTTCCCATTGCAGTGCGAACATGATGTTCATCCCCTTCGTAGTCGGTGTACTGGTCGGTGGTGGCTGGCGATTCGGTGGCGGGCGATTCGGTGGCGGGCGATTCGGTGGTTGGCGCTCGGAAACCGAGGGAAACCGGCCGGAAATACAGAAAGGCCGCCGGGTTGCCCCGGCGGCCTGGTCAGTTCCTGCGCTAGCTGAGGGCTAGGGCGAGAGGATCAGGGGCCGGGGCCGACGCTTCGCGCCGGTGACATTCACCCGGAAAATCGGGGCGTCGGTCCACGAGGCGGTCGTCGGCATCGAGCACGTTCCAAGGGCATACGCGCGCGCAAGCCCAGCGTCGTGCTGGTGCTGGAACTCGGCGAGGCAATGCATCGTGAAAGGGTCCTTGGTACGGGTCAGCGGTGTGGAGACTTCCAGATGACGCAGGGGTCGGTCAAATGATTTTATCGACCACTGGCGAAAATTTCTGGATACCCGATTCCCGAGCCAGTTCGAGGATGGCCGCGTGGATTGCGGGCGAGCCGACGGCGATGTCGCCGGAATCGAGCCAGGCTCGGTCGTCACCAGCGAAATCGGTGACGACGCCACCGGCCTCGCGGACGAGGAGCGCACCCGCGGCCACGTCCCAGGGACCCAGCCGCCACTCGAAGTATCCGTCGAACACCCCGGCGGCGGTCCAGGCCAGATCGAGGCTCGCCGCCCCGGCCCGACGGAGATCCTCGAACGTGTGCAGCGCCCGACCGAACACCTTGAGGTACGGGTCCTTCAGATCGGGATGCCGGAACGGGAAACCGGTCGCGACCATCCCCCGAGCCGGTTTGCGCGTCGATACCGACAGGCGGTGGTCGTTGCGGGTGGCGCCGGCGCCGAGGGTGGCCGCGTAGGTCTCGCGCAACAGGGGCGCGTGCACCACCGCGACGATGGGGACGCCGTCGCGCACGAGCGCGATCGACACACCGACCGCGGGAAACCGATGCAGGAAGTTTGCGGTGCCGTCGAGCGGGTCGCAGATCCACACGAGGGCCGACCGCTCTCCACCGCTCTCCTCTCCGAAGAACGGAATGTCCGGAACCGCATCCGCGAGGAGCGCTTCGATGGCCCGCTCGCTCGACGTGTCGACGTCACTCACCCAGTCGCCGGGTGACTTCTCGCGCACGTTGCTCGGATCGTCGAACCCTGCGAGCACGATGTCACCGCCGGCCAGTGCTGCAGCCAACGCCACCCGCGACAACTCGTCGAGGTCCAGGCTCATCCGGCCGCCTTCTTGAGTGCGGTGACCAGTTGGTCGGTCCCGGCCGCGATGAGATGGCGCCGCGCGTTCGGGTCACCGATCCCGAGTGGTCGTCCTTGATGGTCGACGACCTTGGCGCCCGCTTCGAGACAGATCAGGTAGCCACCCAGGTAGTCCCACGGCGCGTGCACGCTGCCACCGTCGAAGTAGCCATCGAACACGCCGGCCGCGACGTCGCACAGCGCCAGGGCGCACGATCCCATCGCCCGGAACTGCTTCCACTGCAGCATCCGACCGGGGAAGGTGCTGAGCGCGACGAATGCGTCCTCCACTCGCACGACGTCCGACGCGCCGAGGCGGGTCTCGCCGCGATACGCGCCCTGGCCGCGCACCGCCGTGTTGACGACCGCAGTCGCATGGTTCACGACCATCGCGACGAGCGGACCGTCCTGGTCCAATGCGCACAGACTCGTCGCCCAGTACGGGATCTCGCGCGACGCGTTGCTCGACCCGTCGATCGGGTCGATGACGATCGTGATCGCGGCATCGGCTGGACCGGTCACGCCCGATTCCTCGCTCACGACGAGGAGGTCGCGGTCGGCGAGCACCTTCAACGCTGCGACGTCGGCGACCACGTCCATCGCGTACTGGCCGGGGACCGAGGTGCGAGCTCGCCGGTCGGCTCCGTGAATCGGATCGACCGCGCGTGTGATCTCCTCACACACGTCACCGAACATCTCGATCAGCGCGTCGGGTTCCATCGAGGGCGAGTCTGGCAGACGGGGTCCGGGCAACCGTGGGTGGACCCGGATCGCGGCGGGGCCGCGGCTCAGCCGGCCGCGATGTCGACGCGGGTCGTGTAGTCCGGCACACCGGAATCGGGGTCACGGATCCCGGTCGGCAGCAGGACGTTGCCCTCGGGAAAGAACACCTGCACGTTCCCGTCCCGGATCGGTGCGACATGGACGTGGGCCGCCATCTCGCCGTGTGCGGAGCGGACTCGGACTGATGCGCCCGCCCCGAGCCCCAGTCGGGCCACGTCGGCCTCGCTCATGAGGACACCGTCGCGCGGAGCGCCGGTGAGTGGGTCTTTCGTCGCGAACACCATCGTGTTGAACTGCTTGCCCCGGCGGGTGCTGAGGACGAACTCCCCCGGGCCGAGGTCGTCGTCGTCGAGGGCGCGCACGACGGTGAAGTGTGCCTTGCCGTCGGGCGTCGAGAAACGGCCGTCGTGTCCCAGCCGGGGACCACCCCACTGGACCGAGTCGCCCAGCTTCGTGAGGCCGTCGATGCCCCGATAGAGGGGTACCACCTCCGCGATCTCGGCGCGGATCGCGTCGGCGTCCCTGAACTGCACCAGGTCGGCCCGTTCGGGGTCGACGCGAGCTGCGAGGTCACCGAAGATCTCCCACTCGGCCCGGGCCTCACCCACGCGCGGGCCGTCGACCTCGGGACTGAAGATGATCCGACGTTCGGTGGTGGTCTCGGTCCCCCCGCCGCGCTGTTCGTACCGGGTACACGCGGGGAGCAGGACCACGGCCTCGCCCGCGTCGACGAGCATCTGGCTCGATACCACGATGTCCTGGTGCACCCGCACGGGCACTCGAGCGAGCGCGACCTCGACCGCGACCGGGTCCGGCAAGACGTCGAGGAAGTTGCCGCCGCTCGAATAGAGGACGTCGATCTCGCCCCGACCGCCGGCGAGCACCATCTCCTCGGCGGTGAGGCCCGACTCGGACCCGATCGGGAACCCGTACCGCTCGGCCAGCGTCGCCGCGCTCGCCGCGTCGATCGCGACCCCACCCGGAAACGCGGTCGCGTACGCGCCCATCTCCGCGCCACCCTGCACCCCGGAGTGGCCGCGGATCGGCATCAGCCCGGTCCCCCGCCGACCGACGTTGCCCCGAGCGAGGCCGAGGTTCGCGATCGCGGTCACCGCGTCGGTGCCCCGACGGTGCTGGGTGATGCCCATCGACCAGACGAGCACCGCGGTGCCGGCACCGCCGTACAGGTCAGCGAAGCGCTCCATCTCGGCGCGGGTGGTCCCCGAGATGCGTTCGAGATCCACGAAGTCCTCGGCCGCGAGTTCGACCAGCATCTCGGTGAAGCCCTCACTGTGCGCGGCGACGAACTCGTGGTCGACGCGCCCACGTTCGACGAGCACCTTGAGCACACCGTTCATGAACGCCACGTCACCGCCAGTGTGGACGGCGAAGAATTCGTCGGCGATCTTGGTCCCGAACATCGCCGACTCCGCGTTGCTCGGCACCCAGTACCGCTCGAGCCCCGGCTCCCGCACCGGGTTGATCACGACCACCCGCGCGCCCCGCTTGCGCGCCAGGTACAGATACTTCATGAAGACGGGTTGTCCGTTGGCGACGTTGCTGCCGAACAACACGATGAGGTCGCTCTCGATGACGTCGGTGTAGGAACAGGTGGTCGCGGCGACCCCTACGGCCCGTTTCAACGCGGTGGTCGATGGCGCGTGGCACACGCGCGCCGCGTTGTCCACGTTGTTCGTCCCCAGGAACCGCGCCGTCTTCTGCGCCGCGTAATACACCTCGTTGGTGATCCCCCGGGCCGTCAGGTAGAGCGCGAACCGATCGGCGTCGGCCGTACGGATCCGGTCGGCGACGAGGTCGAGGGCCTCGTCCCAGGTGGCGCGCCGGAAGCCGCGCTCACCGGCAAGGCGGATCATCGGATACGGCAAGCGTCCGAGGCCGCGCAGTTCCGCACCCGAGAGTCGGCGCAGCGCGTCGACGTCGGCGAGGAGCAGCTCGTCGAGCGCGCCCATCGTGTTGAGCGCGAGCAGATTGAGGCGCGTCGTGCAGAGGTGCACGCCCGAGATGGTCCAGTCGTGGAACCCGGCCACGCCCAGCGCGCAACCGTCGCAGACTCCACGGCGCAGGATCCGCCACGCGTAGGGCAGGCTCCGCCGGTTGACCCACACGGTCTTGGCCATGTCGAGGAAGTGGTTGGGTTTCTGTTGGCCCATGCCGTTGGGCGAGTAACCGACCCAGAGGTCACGGCGGGTGTGCTTCGGTGCCTTGATCCGGGCCGATCCGGGCCAGGCCATCAGGCGGCCACCACCCGTTCGGGCGCGGCGTAGACGTTGGCGCGGTCGTCCCTGACGAACCCGACGAGCGTGAGCCCGAATCGAGCAGCCGTGGCCACCGCGAGACTCGACGGGGCCGAGATCGCCACGATCACCCCGATGCCCGCCCGGGCCGCCTTCTGCACGATCTCGAAGCTCACGCGCCCCGACACCACCAGCACCGCGTCGTGGAGTGGCAGATCGCCGGCGAGCACCGCGTGACCCACGAGTTTGTCGACCGCGTTGTGCCTTCCTACGTCCTCGCGCACCGTACGGAGATCGCCGCCGGCACCGAAGAGCCCCGCACCATGGAGCCCGCCGGTGACGTCGAACAGCTTCTGCGCCTCACGCAGACGATCAGGGAGTGTGAGCAGGACTGCGAGCTCGATCTCGGGTCCCGACGCGAGCGGCGCGCACGTCACGACCAGTTGGTCGAGCGAGGTCTTGCCGCACACACCGCAACTCGCGTTGCTCACAAAGGTGCGGGCCCGATCGGCCAACGCGACCGGACCGCGCGTCGCCACCGTCACGACGTTGTACTCCTGCTCCGCGTCGGGTCCGAGGCAGTACCGGACCTCGGCAAGGTCGTCGGCGTGCTCGATGATGCCCTCAGTGAGGCAGAACCCGACCGCCAACTCGAAGTCATGACCGGGCGTGCGCATGATCACCGCCAGCGGGGTCACGGTGCCGTCCGGCGTCTGGATCCGGATCTCCATCGGCTCCTCGGTGACCACGGAATCCGGGCGCTCCCGTGCCACGGAACCGATCCAGGCGTGTACCCGCACGGGCGTCGTGGGGCGGCGGGTCACGTCGGACGTCACGGTGCGGAGGCTACCGGTGGAAGTTCGATACCGGCGCGACGCGCATCGTCGGGATGGTCGATGTCTGCGAGCACGTCTGGCGCGAACCCGCGTACCTCGGCAATGGCCTGCGGAGCGAGCGACGTCACGAGCGCGTGCAGCGACCGTTCGCCGGTCGTGAGCAAGGTCACGGCTCGTTCGAGCGCCGCCGGACCGTAACGCGCACACACGTACTGCCGCCGGCCCTCGTGGTCGACCGCGATCGTCAGCGCCGCCGGCGGCGCGTCGACGAGTGCGTCGAGCGCCGGCGCGACCCCGGGAAGGTCGCACGCGAGCAGGATCACCGACTCCACGGCGGCGATTCCACCCAACGCCTGCACTCCCGCGACGAGCGCCGCCAACGGTCCGGCACCGGGCGGGACCTCGCGCACTGCCGGCAGCGTGGTGTGCCCAGGCCCGACCTCGATGGCCGACCCACATCGGGTCGCCAGCAGACCGGCGGCGCGCGCGGAGAGCGTCTCGCCGTCGAGGATGAGGGTCGCCTTGTCCGCTCCGAGGCGCCGACTGGTCCCGCCGGTCAGGAGCACGCCGGCGGGGCGGACGCGCGTCACCAACTCACGCCGGGGCGCCAGGCATCCCGAACGACTCCACGAGCCACGTGCGGTTGCGGAACACGAGGTCGACCCCGACGGTCTCATCGGTGTCGGCGAGCGCGACCTCCACGTGGGCGTGGTCACCGTCGACGACGGTCGAGCGCGCCGCGACCCCATTGGGATCCCGCGCTTCGCGAGGTCGCGCCGCGCGTTCGGCGATCCACGCGACCCGGTTCTGGCCGTGGAGCCCGAGGTCCGAGGTCAGCCGGTAGAGCGCATCGAAGTCGCCGGCACCCAACGCGCTCGCGTATCCCACGGCCACGTCGGTGGCCGTGGGACCGGGATCGCGGGCCGCCGCGATCACCAGGCTCAGTCCCAAGCCGAGGACGAGGATCACCACGACCGCGATCGTCACGGCACCACACCGTCGATGGCCGCCGCCAGCTCGAAGTCCCAGTCGCTCAGTCCGCCGAGGTCGTGCGTCGTGAGCGCGGCCCGGACCCGCCGCCATCGGATGTCGAGGTCGGGGTGGTGGTCCTTGGCTTCCGCGAGGAATCCGATCCGCACGACGAACGCGATCGCCGAGGCGAAGTCGGGGCATTCGAAGGTACGGACGATCTCGTCGCCCATGCGCTCCCACTCGGGGACTTCGGCCATCCGGCCGGCGATTTCGGCATCTTCGAGACGGGCGCGCACGCCGCCAGGCTACGCCCGGGTGCCGGGTACCGACGCCTCGGCCATCACGTCGAGCACCGACGCGCCCGGGGCGCGGGAGCCACCGGACTCGCCGGCCGCGACCCGCCGTGACCGCAGCCAGATGAGTCCACCACCCACCACCGGGACGACCGCGATCGACGCGCCGGCCACCTGAACGCCCACGACTGCCGCCGCCAAACCCACCAGCGGCAGCGCGACGAGATCGCCGAGGCTGTGCAGCGAACCGTCGAGCGCGAAGACCCGGCCGTGCACCTCCACCGGCGCGCCCCGCTGCATCAGTGTCCGCAATGGTGCGAGGAAGCACGCCGTCACCGCGCCCCAGCACACGATGCCGATGAACGCTACGGCCTCGACGCGCGTGCCGACGTAAATCGCCGCACACACTCCGGAGGCCATCGTCGCCGCGCAGACCACCGACCAACGCACCGCGCGCTCACCGAGGCGCGTCACCACGACCCCCGCCGCCAGCAGGGCCACGCCGAACGCCGTTTGCAGGAGGGCGAACAGGGTGGACGTTCCGTGCAACACCTCGCGCACGTACAGAGGTTCCACCACCACGAACGCCCCCCAGATCAGGTAGCAGCTCATGGCGAGCAGCATCAGGCGGCGCAACTCCGGACGCGTCGCGATCACCTGCACCCCCTCCCGGAACTCCTGGATCACGCCGCCACCGGCCCTCTCCCCCTCGCGACGCGGGGCGGGGCCGATCCGGAAGGGGATCAGCACGGCGATGCCGATCACGAACGTGATGCTGTTGACCACGAACGCGCCGACGAAACCGAAGAGCGCGATCGAGACCGACGCCAAGAGCGGACCGAAGGCGATCGCCGACTGCTCGGCCGTCGCGAGCATCGCGTTGGCCGCGGCGATGCGGTCGTCGCCGACGATTCGGGGCGGCAGCGCCTGGAACGCCGGCGCGGCGAACGATTTGGTCACACCGTCGATCGCGGCCAGCACCACGAGCGCAGTGAACGATCCGGCGAAGAGGAACAGGAGGGCAACGAGGGCCGCCGCGCCGTCGGCGACGATCAACGCGCGCTTCGGTCCGAATCGATCGACCGGGATTCCGGCGATCGGTCCGAGGAGGAAGGGCGGGAGCGCCCAGGCCAGCCCGAGCAGCGCGATCTCGGACGGTCCGGCGTCGAAATGGAACGTGGCGTATCCCCAGATGGCCACGAGCGCGCACCAAGTCCCGATCGCGTTCAGGGACTGGCCGGCCACGAGGAACGCGATCCGACGATCGCGCAACAACGACATCGGACCAAAATACCGGTTCGGAGCCGCTTT
>JBDUBS010000469.1:0-7940 GCA_040003875.1 Acidimicrobiia bacterium
TACGGCGCCGGACTCGCGGTACTCGGTGCTGCGCTCCTCGTGGCGTCCTGAACGCGGACGTCGCCGAATCGGCTCAGGTGCCCTGGACCCGCACGACGGGAGTCACCGCGTCGGTGGCCGCCGGAATCGTGGTGACCTGGACGGTGTCGGTTGGCGTGTCCACCCGACAGTCGACGGGGAAGTTGGCCCCGCCGCGGGGACCGGCCTGCTCCGCCTCGGCGACGAACACCGCTCGGATCTGCGCCACGTCGGCGGGCGTCAGGTTCTCGATGGCCGCGCGCAGCCAGTCGGCCTCGAGCGCCCCGGTGAGTCCGACCGCCTCGACCATGTCGACGAGAGGCACGTTGTCGGCGTGCATCCGGAGGATGTGCTCGCGTGTCGACGGGTCGCCCCATACGCGCGCCGCGTCCTGTGGGAGTTGCATGTAGCTCCCCATGACGACTCCTCCTGTCGTGTCCGGCGCCGTGAGGCGTTCTCAGTCCGTTCCAGCGGGTCCGGCGTTGCGCACGGACCCGTTCCGGCCGACACGAGTACGCAGCCCGCGAAGCTCGGTCGGGTCGGTGGTGGCGCCCTGCCCCGCCGCCGCCGCCGTCGTCCGACTGCGCAAACTCCCTGTCCTTCGTACTCGTGCCAGCCAGAACGGATCTGTTGCTGGGGTCCGGCCAGCTTCGGCGTCAGCGATTGCAGGACGGTGGTAAACGGGTGGTACCAATCCGTTGCCCCCGCTGCGGATCTACTCTCACGCCGTGCAGGTGTCGTTCTTGGGTCCTTTCGAGGTAGACGGTGCCGATGGTCCTGTCACGCTCGGCGGTGCCAAGGAGCGCACCTTGTTGGCGCTGCTCGCCCTCCGCGCGAATGAGGTCGTGTCCACCCCGCAACTGATCTCCGGCCTCTGGGGCGAGGATCCCCCGGCCTCGGCAGTGAAGACCGTGCACGGCAACGTGGCTCGGGTCCGGCGCGCGCTGGCGGTAGCCGGGCTCGCCGATGTGCTCGTCACGAAGGAACCCGGCTATTTCCTGCGCGCGGAGCCGGAGCACATCGATGCGGTCCGGTTCGAGCGCCACGCCCGGGCCGGACGACTTGCCCTCGGGAACGGCGATGCCGCGACCGCGGAACGGGAGTTGGCTGCCGGGTTGGGTCTGTGGCGAGGCGAGGCGCTCGCGAACTGCCGGGACGCGTCGGAGCACATCGCAGCGGAGGCGGTACGCCTCGACGAGCTGCGGTGGAGTGCGATCGAGGACCGGATGGACGCGCAACTCGCCCTCGGTCGCCACTCGGCGCTCGTGGGTGAGCTGGAGGCGCTGTTGGTACGCCAGCCACTGCGCGAGCGGTTGTGGCATTCGCTGATGCTCGCCCTCTACCGATCGCGACGCCAGGCCGAGGCGTTGCGCGCGTACCAACGGGCGCGTTCAGCGCTGGTCGAGGACCTCGGAGTCGAACCGAGTACGGCGCTTCACGACCTCGAAGGCGCGATCCTGCGTGCTGACCCGGGCCTCGAGTTGGTCGGCGGCGGCGCCGAACCGTTGCCCGGGACGCCACCGACGCCGGATTCCTCGTCGGCACGGCTGATGGCCTGGGCCACCGGCGGGCCCGTGTTCGTCGGGCGGGACGACGAGTTGGCGACACTCACCCAACTTTGGCGACGCGCCTGCGACGCGGAACGCCAGGTCGTGATGATCGGGGGCGAGCCGGGGATCGGGAAGACGCGCCTTGCGGCCGAGACCTGTGTCATCGCCCGCGACGAGGGGGCGCGGGTGCTCCACGGCCGGTGCGACGAAGACCTCGCCGTGCCGTACCAGCCGTTCGTGGAGATGCTGCGCGCGTACATCGAGGGCTGTACCGACGCCGAGTTGGCCGGGTCGCTGGGCCGCTATCCCGGGGAACTGGTCCGGCTGGTGCCGGAACTCGTGACCCGCGTCGAAAACCTCGCGCCGCCGCTGCGATCCGACCCCGCAACGGAGCAGTACCGCCTGTTCGAGGCGGTGGTCGAATGGCTCGGCGCGGCAGCTGCGCAATGTCCGAGCGTCGTCGTGCTCGACGACCTCCAGTGGGCGGCACCGCCGACGGTGCTGCTGCTCCGCCATGTGATTCGTTCCGGCCGGTTCGACCGGGCCCTCCTCATGGGCACGTACCGCCAGTCGGAACTCGAGGCGACGCACCCGCTGGCCGAGATGCTGGCCGACGTCCACATGAGCGCACCGGCGCCTTGCATAGAGCGGATCGACCTGGGGGGCCTCGACGCACCGTCCGTCGAGTCGTTCGTGGAGACCGCTTCCGGCCGGAAGCTCGGTGAAGCGGGACGCCGGTTCGCACTTACCGTCCACCGGGAGACCGGTGGGAACCCGTTCTTCGTGGGCGAGATCGTGCACAACGTGATGCAGGGTGACGTGACGGCGGGCCCGTCCGTCGCCACCGCACCCGATTGGCCGACCGACCTGCACATACCGCCGGCCGCGCGCGATGTGGTCGTGCGCCGAGTGGCCCGGCTGAGCGAAGACGCCCAGCACGTGCTCACGATCGCCTCGGTCGCAGGTGCAGAGTTCGACGTATCGATGCTGGAAGAGATCGTCGACGTGGACCTGGACGCGCTGCTCGGCGCATTGGAGGAGGCAACCGCGGCGCGCGTCGTGGACGAAGTCGGGTCCGACCGCTTCGCGTTCACCCACGCGATCGCACGGGGTGCGCTCTACGACCGGCTCAGTGCGAGCCGACGGTTGCGATTGCACGGGCGAGTCGCCGACGCGTTGGAACGAATGCACCAGTTCGACCGAGACGAGCATCTCTCCGAGCTCGCGTTCCATTGCGCGGAGGCCAACTCCACCAAGGCGGTCCGGTACGCCATCGAAGCCGGGTCCGTTGCGCTCGACCGACTCGCTTTCGAGGACGCCGTGAGCATCTGCACGCGTGGCTTGGCGGCCGTCGAACGCAGCCGGACCACGATCGAGCCGGTCGCGCCGCTCGAGGAGTGCGACCTCCTGCTCGCGCTCGGCCGCGCGGAGCTGCGGGCGGGAATGCCGACGGGACGCGAGACGCTCCTGCGAGCCAGCGAGCTGGCCCGCTCGCTCCGGGACGTGCCCCGCCAATCGGCCAGCGTGCTGGCGGTGAACCGCGGGTTCTTCTCCCGCATCGGCCGGATCGACGACGCACTGGTCGCCGCGCTCGAGCATGCGATCGATGCCCAGGGGCCGAGCGACACCCGCGAGCGCGCCGAACTCCTCGCGACCTTGGCCTCGGAGCTGGTGTGGTCACCGGACAACCGCCGGTTCGAGCTCAGCGATCTCGCGCTGTCCACCGCGCGTCGCGTCGGGGATCCGCGCACGCTGGCGCGGGTGCTGCTGCTTCGCTGCATGACGATCCAGGCGCCCGACACCCGTGACGAACGGTCGGCGTTGCTGCGCGAGCTCCGCAGCTTGGCCGAGGCCTTGGGTGACCCCGCGAGCACGTTCGACAGTGCCTTCGCCTACAGCGGGCCGGCGTGGGAATCCGGCGATGTCGAGGGGATGAACGAGATGGAGGAGTTGGCCACGGCGTTGGCGGCGGAGCTGCGCCAGCCCCGTCTGGAGTGGCAGGCCAGTTTCATGCGTGCGGCGCGTCGGTTGTACGAGGGCGATCTCGACCGGGCGGAGCAGACCGCCGACGAGACGTTGGAGCTCGGCCGGCGCGCCGGTCAGCACGGTGAGGCCTTCATCTTCTACAACGAGCAGATCCTGGAGATCCGTCGGTGGCAGGCCCGCCTCGGCGAGCTGCTGGAGGTCGTCGGTTCATTCGCGGGCAACGCTGCCGTCGATTTCGGTTACTCGCTCACGCGCTATCTGTACGACGCGGGTGACGTCGACCGCGCTCGTCAGGTGTACGAGGAGAAGATGGTGCCGCTGCGGCTCCCACCGAGGCGCGACATGCTCGCGCTCACCACGCTGTACAACTTCGCCTACCTCGCGGCGCGATTCGGGGACACGACCCGAGCGCACGCCACGTACGACGCGTTGACGCCCCACGCGTCGGCGTTCACGAGTACCACCGTGGCCAAGCCGGTGGGGGAACACTTCCTCGGGATGCTCGCCGCGACCCTCGACGACGTGCCGCTGGCCGCGGAGCACTTTTGGCGAGCGACCGTGGCGCACGAGCGCGCGTGTGCGCCCCTGCTCCTCGCCGAAACTCACCTCGAACACGCGCGCCTGCTCGTTGCGACGCGCGCGCCCGGTGCCGAACTCGACCGTCTCCTCGCGTCAGCCCGCGCGATCGCCCGGCCCCGCGGCGCCGCCTTCATTTTGCTCGGCTGCGACGAGGTCGACATCGTTCGGAGTTAGGTCTGGAGGGCGTGCCGCCTTCAGCCCCCAGGCGGGCGCAGCTTCGATGCGCCAAACGGGGAAGTCGCCATGGTTCTTCTTGATCCAGTACTTGTACAACGCCTTGGTGCTCGCGCTGGCCAGCGCCCGCCCACCGTTCGGGATGCGCGACGAGACGAGGCGCGTCGTCACCCGGACCCCCGAGAAGATGAGCCGGCCCGAACCGGCCGGCGGCACGGCGAGCGCATCGGCGGTCTGGTTGCCGAGAAACCCGCGGATGGCGGCAGCCGGATAACTCTTCAGGCGTCGCGGCATCGCGCTCGTGGTGGCTTCGAGCAAGGACGCCGTCAACGTCTGGCCACCAAGACTCGGCTCCGCCTGACGGCGGAAGATCGCGAACCCGACGAGGCGGAGTTCCTCGAGGCTGAGCGGCAGCGCGGTCGGATCGGTGCGCGCGGAGTGCCGCAGCAAGGTGAAGTCGATGCCGAGGAGCGCGCCGACGCCGAGCCAGTACGCGATGTAGTCGTCTCGTGCCTCTCGCATTTCGCGTCGACTGAAGTCGATGCCGAGCACGGCGAGCGCGTCGACGACGACGACGGTGAAGACCACGAGCGTGCCGATCAGGTCCTCTTGGTTGATGGGAACTCCGAGTTCGCGGTGGTCCCAGTTGACCTTCGGGTCGAGGTCGATCATGCGCCGGACGACGGCGTGGAAGAGTCGCACACCCTCGACACTGGCGCGATTGCGCGTCCGCGGACCGAGCGGAATGGTGGTGTCGACACCGGCGTCGGCATCCGCCGCCGAGTCCATGCCGCCCTCGGCCATGAGGTCCATCAACAGCTGTCCGGTCTCAGCGAGTCGGCGCGAGGTGCGTCCGGTGGTCAGTTCGGCGGTGCGCGTGAGCACGTGCGCCCCCCGAGCGGCGGTGTAACTGAACGGCAGGGACGCGAAGAACAACGCCGCACCGATCTCGAGGCCGTAGTCGCGCAGGAACTCCCGACCCGCACGGAAGCGCTCCGGTGAAGCGGTGACCCACGCGGGGATGTCGCCGGGGCCGTACCAACTTTTGTCGGTCGGATAGTCGTCCTTGATGAGCCGGTGGATGAGCGCGCGCGGATCGCCCGCGCCGGGCGGGGTCATTGTCGCGAGCAGATCATCGGCTGGGGGGTCACCGACCGCGCGGAGTCGGTCCAGATTTTCGTCGCTCAGATCGAGGGCGACGATCCGGAGTTCACGGTCGGACAACTCCTCGAAGAGCGACTGCTCGTCGTGTCCCGCGCGGAACAGGTGGACGATGAAGTTCATGCGGTCCGAGAACCGGGCCCAGTTGTCGGCGGTCCGACCCTCCGGTGTGCCCCCGGATCGGTCGAAGACCTCGAGGATCCGAGTGTTCGGATCGTTCGAGTCGAGTGCCTCGGCCTCAGCGCGGCCGTTCCAGTCCGGGATTCCCCGACCGAACAACAAGGTCCGGTCGGGGGTGATCGGCCCCTGCCATGCCATCACGTGACGGGTCATGAAGCTCTGGTACCGCTCCATCGCGAACTGGCCGAGCGCGCTCCGATGGCGGAAAGCCCAAGGCGTCCGGGCGCGCTTGAGCACGGCCCGGGGGCCGTCGTTGTCGCTGTGCATGTCGCTGTCGGCGAACTCGACGAGGTTCTTGGCGATCGGGTCGAGCGCAAGGGCCACGATTGGTTGCAAGCGCCATTGCTCGTATGCCGCGAGCATCACGTTGCCGCGCAGCACCAGGCGCGACTGGGCGCCGGGATCCGATTCCGACATCGCGAGGAAGTACGCCTCGATCCCGTCACGCAACCACTCGATGTCGCAGTCGGGGAACAGTTCGGTGGCCGAGGAACCGACAATGGTCTGGCGGTACTCACACCATTCCTCGTTCGACCGTTTGCGGCCGTCCCGATCGCACCACTCGAGGAACGCGGCCACGGCGTGGGCGATCTCGTGGAACACGAGTCGGTTGCCCAGCGCCAATGTGCGTGGCATGGCCGCGTCGCTCCACGTGCGCATGCTGTGGTTGAGCTTGGCGAGCGGCGACCGCACGGGCTGGAGCCACGCGTGGCGGTCCATCAGTGTCTCGAATGCGTCGCTCGGCTTGTCGAGGCGCAGGTTCTCGCCGACGGTGAACGACGACCAACGGGCGAACGTAAACCAGTTCGCGTGATGGCCGGTGCGGTCGGCCAGTCGCCGCGAGATGTCGTCGTAGGCATACGTGATCATCTGGTTGCGGTAGATGTCGTCGTGCAGCTTGCAGATCCACGCGATTTTGGCGGTGCCGACGACCGGTCGCGTCGTGATCGTGGTGCTGTCCATCGCGTCCACTCCCAGCCCACCGTTTGCCGTGCCGACCCCTGCTGGGCGGGGAACGTAGATCAGGGCGCGCCCGAAATCCAGACCGGCCGGGATCAGACCGGGCTTCAGCGGGGTCAGCGCGACGTGTGGCCGCCTGCGGTCGCCATGACCTCGTGGTGTTCCGCATCGGCGACGTCGGCCCAGTAGGTCGCCCCGACCTCTCGACACAACTCGGACGCGCGTCGGAAGTGACTGAGCGCGGTGTCGTGGTCGCAATCGGCGGCGGCGAGTCGCGCGAGCCAGTGGTGGTGGGTGCCGAAGACCGCGCCTCCCGCGCCGAAGACACAGAACTGGTCGGCGCGCGGTTCCAGCGCGGTCCGCAACACCTTGCGCTGGGCGGCGGTGCCGCAACGAGCGGCCACGCCGGCGAAGAGCGCCACGGCGGCCGGGCGGAAGTTGTCGGGCGGAAGGGTGATCTCACCGCGGTCGATGACCTGGTCGAGGACGGATCTGGCGTCGTCGGTCGCGCCGATCTCGGAGAGCGCCAGCGCGAGCAGCGAGGTGCCGGCACGGATCTGCGGGCTGCTCGGCTGCGGCGCGCTGAAGCCCGTCGCGAGCTCGTGCAGACGGCCCTGCTGATAGCGCACGGCGAAGGTCTGGAGCATCTGCACGCCCGGCCCCGAGCCGACCTGCTGTTGCCGCCCGATCAACGCCGCGCCCTTGATCAACTCCTCGGTCGCGCTCCCACAGTCCTGCATGAGACTCCGCGTCGCCCGAAACGCGGCGGCCCAATAGCGGTCGTCGGGAATCGAGGTCGTGCGGGCCGTCTGGGTCATGGTCGCGAGTTCGGCGTCGAACTCCTCGAGCGCGCCGCGCACGAGCAACTCCACGAGAAACCGACGCGATGCGCCGCCCATCTCGCCGACGAGGTCGTGGCGCATCACGTGCGCATGGATATCGCGGCTCACGGCGAGCCGGACCGCATTGTCCTCCGCGTCGCTGGCGAGATAACGGGTGACCAGGTTCCAGTGCAGCAGGTGCGGCTCGTCGGACCTCTGGACGAGACGCTGCGACTCGGCCGCGATCGGACCGAGGGAGTCGGCGTCGAGGTACACCCGCCCGAGGGCGGCGCTGTGGAGCAAACGGACTCTCGACTCGTCGTCGGCCGGGAGCGCGGCGAGCACCTCGTCGACGAGCGCGTTCAAGCGGGTCGCGAAGTCGAGATCCAAGATGCTCTCGCGGGGGGTTGCGGCCACCGCCGCGTCGGCGAGCAGCGCGAAGTCGGGGATCGTGCGTGCGATGTCGGCCACCGTGAAGTACTCCACGCGAGCCGCGGTCAGGTCACCGAAG
>JBDUBS010000519.1:0-7923 GCA_040003875.1 Acidimicrobiia bacterium
GCATGCTCGGGCCGGTGGGGTCGGCCCGGCGAGTCGACGGCGGCTTCCGCGTCGACGGGAAGTACTCCTTCGGTTCCGGCTGCGCCCACGCCGATTACATCGGCGCCGGCACCATCGAGGTCGACGACGCGGGTGGCCAACTCACGACCGAGAGCGGTCTCCCCGCCATGCGCGTGGTGGTCATCCCGCGGGCCGAGATCGACTTCCGCGGAAACTGGGATGTCATCGGACTCAGCGCGACGGGCTCGTACGACTACGTGGTGGACGATGTCTTCGTGCCGGAGGCGTTCACCTACTCGCTGCTCGAGCACACCCAGCAGCGCGGCGGCGAGAACTATGGGCTGGGCCTGTTCGCGATCACCGGAGCCGGTCACGCCGGGTTCGGTCTCGGCGTCGGACGCCGTGCACTCGACGAAGTCACTCGACTCGCCAGCACTCGGGTTCGGATGGCGGGACTCGCCACCATCGGCACCGAGCAGCTCTTCCAACATGACCTCGGGATGCACGATTGCGCGTTGCGTGCCGCGCGTGCCCTCGTGTTCGAGTCATATGCCGAGGCCGACGCGCAGGCGCGGGCGCACGGCGTGGTCGACCCCACGACTCAGGCCCGGGTGCGTGCGGTGGCCACGTACGCGACGCGTGTCGCGACAGATGCAGCGCGGTTCGCCTTCTCGTGGGCGGGCTCGGCCGGTCTGCGCGACGGCGTGCTGCAGCGATGTCTGCGCGATCTCCTCGCCGGGTCGCAGCACATCTTCGTGGACAACAACACGTTGACCGGTTACGCGACTGCCCTGGTCACGGACGCGTCTGCCTGACGCGTGCCACACGGGTCAGGCGCAGAAGTCGCGCAGCCAGGCCGGGAACTCGAGCAGCGAGTCGAAGACGATGTCGGCGCCGGCTGCTGCGAGCCCCGCGCGGTCGACCGGACCGCTCGCGACGCCGACCGCGTGGACACCCGCGACCCGCGCCGCCTCGATGTCGGGCTGGGTGTCGCCCACGTAGACGTCCGCGTCGTACTGCTGCAGCGTCTCGGCCTTCTGCGGGCCATGACGCCAGCCCACGACGTGGTCGATGCCGATACCGACGTGGTCGAGGCAGAGACGGGCGTTGGGTTCGAACTTGGCCGTCACCACCAGGGTCGTCCCACTCTGCGTGCGTACTGCGGCGACGGCCTCGGCCGCGCCCGGGAGGAGTGAGCAGCCCGGCGGCCCGAGCTCCGCGTAGTGGGCGCGGTACCGATCGCAGACGGCGGCGATCTCGTCGGCCGCAAAGTACGCGGCCATCTCGGACTCGAGGGTCGGACCGAGGCGGGAGGCGATGAGCGGCCCGTCGATGTCGGTGCCGAGTTCGCGGTTGAGGGCCGAGAAGCTCGCGATGACGCCGGGACGCGAATCGATCAGCGTCATGTCGAGATCGAACCCGACGACGATGTTGGTCATGCGCGGACGCTACCCACGCGCCCGAGACAGCGACGGTCAAGTAGTTGACGTGAACCGCCAGACCTGCTGCACTCCGCCGATGCGTACCCGTGTGATCGCCCTGTCTTCCGCCGCCGCGCTCGCGGTGGGGCTCCTGTCCACCGGCAGTCCGGCGGCCGCCACCACTGCCCTAGGCCGGCCTGCCGATCCAGTCGTGCTCACGGGCGCCGATCTTCCCAAGCTGGTGAACGGTCCGCGCGGCAACATCGTCGGGTTCCGGTGGAGCGGTACGGCGTGGGTGCAGCTGCCGATCCAGATCGACGAGCGCGCGCTCGTGAACTTCGGCAAGGTCTACAACAACCCCTCGGCGAGTTTCTACGACAGTTCGCCGGCATTGGTGACCGATCTCGTCTACACGGGCGCCAACACCTTCACCGGCAACGACCCCGACCCGAAGTTCGACAGCAACGACGAACTCGCGTTCATGGCCCGTGACGCGGGAGTGCTCGCCCCGTCCGGAACCAACCCGGCCGGGACGACCGCGAGCACCGGCGTGCGCGTGAAGATCACCGATCCGCTCGACGCGAATGCCGAGGGCTACGTCTACCTGTACCGCAAGGCAGTGGGGTCACCGCTGAAGCAGGGTGCCGCGACCAAGTACGTCAAGTACACGTTCAAGTTGCTTTCGGGGGGCTACAAGACAACGTACAAGACGATCAACGGTCCCAACCCTGAGAACACGACCTTCACGGGCGCGACCTATCGCCACCACTTCTCGGACCGGTGGCTGAGCGACCAACTCGTCGTCACCGCGCCCGGTGCGACCGGGGTGGATCTCCTCGACCGGCACAAGGTGCTGTTCAGCCCTACCGAGTGCGGGCGCAGCGAGGACACCTTCGACAAGACCACGCCGTACGGATCGGCGGAAGGTGCCTTCGTGACGAACAAGGTCGGCCCGATCCGGGTGATCCGCTCCTACGTCGGTGCGAACAGCGGGCCGAGTACGCAGCGGACCCATGTGTTCTACGACCAGCGCGAAGACATCCGCACCGACCTCCGCGTGCACCCGATCGGTTCGATCATGGACTTCTTCGACTACTCGCCCGCCGCGAGCGGCATGACGTATCGCAACGATTTCAACCAGGGCGGATTGACCGTCGACGGCGTGCCCGACTCGCCGGTCGCCGGCGTGTCGAGCTGGGAGCAGATCACCGGCGCGCAAGGCACGATCAACCAGGTACAGACCCAGCAGACATCGTTCGCGCCGCCGACGGTGCAGGCGTACTAC
Organism: Acidimicrobiia bacterium; assembly: GCA_040003875.1. GTDB lineage: Bacteria > Actinomycetota > Acidimicrobiia > IMCC26256 > JAENVU01 > JAENVU01. Next base: position 2,707 of record JBDUBS010000519.1, read on the forward strand.
CTCGACGATTCCACGCCGTCGGATCCCCAGTGCACGGGTGACGCGTTCGCGTACGGCGCGAGTGGGACCTACATCCACTCGGACATCCCCAACACCGACCCCGCGCACGGCGCCTTCGATCGCCTCCACGGCGAGCGCACGATGTACTTCGAGAGCCCGAACAAGACGGCAGCCGACGCGATCGTGCGCCGGAACCAGGTGGTGTTCCCCCTGACTACGGCGGTGGTTTCGGCCCCCTGAGCCCCGTCGGCGGCGGGACCGCGACGGGGATCGACGGGGCGGTCGCACCCCGCGGGTAGCGTGCCCGCATGAGTCGAACGAGTGTTCGTAGCAAGACGGTCTTCGCCTGCACCGAATGCGGTGCCCAGGCCCCGAAATGGCTGGGCCGGTGTCCCGAATGCGGTTCGTGGTCGAGCCTGGTCGAGGAGCGACCGCCGGCCGCCGGTGGCGACTCCACCGGCGCCCCCAACGCAGTGATGCCGCTGGTCGATGTCGATCCGATCACCGCGGCCGGTCGGTCGACGGGGGTGCCCGAACTCGATCGGGTGCTCGGCGGCGGATTGGTCCAGGGGTCGGTCACGCTGCTCGGTGGTGAACCCGGGATCGGCAAGAGCACCCTGCTGCTGCAGTCGCTCGGGCGCATGGCGGCGGCCGGGGCGCGCTGTCTGCTGGTCTGCGGCGAGGAGTCGAAGGAGCAGGTACGCCTCCGGGCCGAGCGGCTCCAAACGCTCGATCCGAACCTGCTCATCGTCACCGAGACTGCGCTCCCGGCGATCCTCGACCGGGTCGTCGAGACCGCGCCCGACGTGCTCGCGATCGACTCGATCCAGACGGTCCTGGATCCGGAGCTCACCGGAGTGCCAGGGTCGGTCGGACAGGTACGCGAGTGCGCGCACCGGCTCGTTCGGATCGCGAAGGAACGATCGATCGCCGCCATCCTCGTCGGGCACGTCACGAAGGAGGGGGCGCTCGCGGGTCCGCGTGCGCTCGAGCACATCGTCGACACCGTCCTCGCGTTCGAGGGTGACCGGCATCACGCGCTCCGGATGTTGCACGCGCTCAAGCACCGTTTCGGCAGCACGAACGAACTCGGCGTCTTCGAGATGACCGAGCGCGGCATGGCCGAGGTCGCGGACCCGTCGTCGCTGTTCCTCGCCGATCGGCGGCCCGGACTCCCGGGGTCGGTCGTCATGGCGACGATGGAAGGCGTGCGGCCACTCCTGGTGGAGGTCCAGGCGTTGGTGTCGCCCACCAACGCGCCCGCGCCGCGGCGATCCGCCCGCGGTCTCGACGGCGGCCGACTCGACCTGGTTCTCGCGGTGTTGCAGGCGCGTGCGGGGCTCCCGCTCGGAGTGTTCGACGTGTACGCGAGCGTCGCTGGCGGCCTGAAGGTGCACGAAGCCGGCGCCGACGTGGCGGTCGCGATCGCGATCACGAGCGCACTCACGGGTCAGCCGATCGCCGAGGGTCTCGTGGCCGTCGGCGAGTTGGGACTCGGCGGAGAACTGCGTCAGGCAGCCCAGACCCTTCGTCGGCTGGACGAAGCCGCCCGTATGGGCTTCCACACGGCGGTGGTCCCGAGCTCGACCCCGGACGTGCCAGGGATCCGGCTCGTCCGCGCGAACCACATCCAGGACGTCCTCAACGCGCTCGAGATCGGGTGAAATCAGGCCCACCATCCGTTTCCTCCCGATCGGGCGCCGGTGATGCTCCAGAACTCGAGCCCGGGCGTCGATACGGCTGGTGCCGCCCCTGTCGCAGCGTTGAGGGCGCCGGGTATCGTGCGACTCCGAGCGGCGGAGTCGAGGCCGGCTGGCCATTGCCGCGACCCGCCTGAACCAGAGGATTCGTCCGTGTCCCCAGTCGCCCGATCCGAAGCGATGCTCTCCGCCCTGCGGTTGGTCGCGCCCGGGCGCCCGCTGCGGGAAGGTCTGGATCGGATCCTGCAGGCGAAGATGGGTGCGCTCATCGTCGTCGGCGACGGTCCCGAGATCCTCTCGTTGTGCTCCGGTGGTTTTCTGCTCGACGCCGAGTTCACTCCGCAGCGGCTCTCCGAGTTGGCCAAGATGGACGGCGCGATGATCCTGTCTGCGGACTGCTCACGGATCGCCCGCGCCAACGTGCACCTCGTCCCGGATCCCGATATCCCGACGAGCGAGACCGGTACCCGGCACCGCACGGCAGAGCGGGTGGCGAAGCAGATCGACGCGCCGGTCATCAGCGTCTCCGAAGAGTTGTCGCTCGTCGCGGTGCACCGGCGCGGCCAGAAGCGCACCCTCGAACCGGTGGGCCGCGTCCTCAGCCGTGCCGACCAGGCGCTGCAGATCCTCGAGCGGTACAAGTTGCGGTTTGACGCGGTGAGTAGCGCACTGTCAGCCCTCGAGATCGAAGACCTGGTGACGGTGCGCGATGTCGCGGCCGCGTTGCAGCGCGCCGAGATGGTGCGTCGCATCGCCGAGGAGATCGAGGAGTACGTGATCGAACTGGGCTCCGAGGGCCGGCTGATCCTGCTGCAACTCGAAGAGCTCATGGGTGGAGTCGAGGACGACCGCCGGCTGCTCGCCCAGGACTATTTCATCGACGGTGTGAGCGCCGACGTGCATTCCGTTCTCGGCGTGCTCACCGCGCTCGACACCGAGAGCCTGCTCGACGTCCGTGACGTCGCGGACGTGCTGGGGTTGCCCCGCGACGCCGGCCTCGACACCGCGGTCCAGGCGCGCTGGTACCGCCTGCTCCACCGCATCCCACGCCTGCCGGAGTCGGTCGCCGACCACGTCGTCGAACGCTTCGGGTTGCTGCACAAGATCCTGCGGGCCAGCGTCCCGGACCTCGTCGAGGTCGAGGGCGTCGGCGAGGCGCGTGCTCGTTCCATCAAGGACGGGCTGGCCCGGCTGGCCGAGTCGTCGATCCTCGAACGGTACGTGTAGCGCCGGTCGCCCGAGGCGTTGGCTAGGTTGCGCGCATGGCTGCATTGCGCGAGGGATACGACGACGTCGAGATCGAGACCATCGAACTCCGCGGCACCGACGGTGAACCGATCTCGGCGGTCCATGCCCGGACCGAGGGGCTGCCGAAATGCGGTGTGGTCCTCCACCCCGACATCGGCGGTCTGCGTCCGCTGTTCGTAGACCTCGCTCGGCGTCTGGCCACCCACGGTGCCGCGGTCTGCGCGCCCGAGCCCTTCGCCCGAGCCCAGACGAGTGGGATCGATCTCGGATCGATCGACCGCCGCATGGCCGAGGTCGCGAACCTCGCGGACGACCTGCAAATCGGTGATCTCGAGGCCGCGGCCGATTACCTCGTGGTGAACGACGACGTGAGCACGGTCGCCGTCCTCGGCTTCTGCATGGGTGGCATGTACGCACTGAAGGCCGCCGCGGCGGGTCGGTTCGATCGTGCCGTCGCGTTCTACGGGATGATCCGGGTGCCCGACGGCTGGCGCAGCCCGAACCTGGCGGAGCCGCTCGCCGCCGCGGCAACGATGTGTCCGACCCTCGCGATCTTCGGCGAGGCAGATCCGTACACCCCGCTCGCCGACATCGAGGCCTTGCGCGCGGCGTGGAGCGGAAGATCGGACTGCGAGATCGTCGTCTATCCGGATGCCGAGCACGGCTTCGTGCACGATCCCGAGCGCGACGGCCACCGAGCTGCCGACGCCGCCGACGCGTGGGACCGGGTCCTCGCGTTCCTGACGCTCGATTGAGCGATCCTGGGCCGCGCGGTCGGTGCGGCCTCCGTCCCCGGTGCCTCAGAGAGTTGGGGGCAAAACGGAGTGAGCGGGCTACGGGTTGGCGCGGAGTTCGAGTTGCTCGCGGTCGTCGATGCGGTAGCGGCTACGACCGGTCGCCTTGACCCAGCCGAGCCGAACGAACATCGCGATGGCCTTGTTGACCCGCTCGCGCGATGCTCCCACCAAGCCGGCCAGGTCTTCCTGGGTCATCGGCAGCTGAAACTCGTCGGCATCGCCTGCCAGTTCGAGGAGCCGCTTGGCGGTGCGGGCGGGCACATCGAGGAACACCGCGTCCGCGAGGGCCTCGTCGGTCGCGCGGATACGTTGGGCGAGCAGGCGCACGATGACCCACAGGACCTCGGGACGTTCTTGGACCTCGGCGCGCACGTCGTCGAACGCGATCTCGAGGAGGGTCGTGTCGCTCAGGGCGCGCGCCTCGGCCGACCGCGAGCCGCCGTCGAACAGGCCCATCTCGCCGAACAGGCCGCCGTTCTCGAGGACCGCGACCATCGATTCACGGTTGTCGCTCGACCGGGTCGAGATCGCGATGCGCCCCTCCATCACCACGTAGAGGTCGGAGGACTCGTCGCCCTGGGAAAAGAGCAGTTCGCCCTTGGCGAGGGACCGGTCCCTCGCTTTCGCGCGGAGCCGTTCCACCATCTCCTCGGGGAGTGATGCGAAGAGCTCGGTCGAGCTCAGGATGCGACGGTCGGTCACGGGCGTCACACTACCCACGGATCCTCCCGAGGTCGCTGACTCCGGTATCATGGGTCCCTCGCACTGCCCCTGCTCGAGGAGCCATCCCCCTTATGCCGTTCGCCGTTGGTGACAAAGTCGTGTACCCCCACCACGGTGCGGCCACGATCGAGAAGCGGGAACGGCGCGAGGCGTTCGGTAAGAAGCAGGACTATCTCGTGCTGCGTCTCGCCTACGGCGATCTCACGCTCATGGTCCCCGCGGACAACGCGGACGAGATCGGCCTGCGGGACGTCATCAACGACGAAGAGGTCGAAGAAGTGTTCGCGGTGTTGCGCAAGAAAGAGGCGCGCATGCCGACGAACTGGTCGCGCCGCTTCAAGAACCACGTCGAGAAGCTGAAGAGCGGCGACATCTACCAGGTCGCCGAAGTGGTCCGGAACCTGACCATCCGCGAGAAGGACAAGGGACTCTCGGCGGGGGAGAAGCGCATGCTCGCCCGGGCGCGTCAGATCCTGGTATCGGAGCTCACGTTCGCGTTGAATGTCGACGAGGAAACGGCCGAGGACAAACTCGACGAGGTGCTCGGCAAGCCACCGAACGTCGGTCGGCGCAGCTCGATCGACTTCGACGACGACGGCGCGCTCACCAAGCCGCCGCCACCGATCGTGCCGTCGAAGCCGCGGAAGGCGCCGGCGAAGGCCGCAGTGAAGCCGGCCGCCAAGGCGAAGGCGCCCGCGAAGGCGCCTGCCGCCAAGCCGGCGAAGTCGACGGCCAAGGCCGCGAAGACC
>JBDUBS010000140.1:0-2369 GCA_040003875.1 Acidimicrobiia bacterium
CGGGCAGGATCGCCGGTCGCAGGATCGGCTCCTCGGCCCGCAGCGCGTGGGTGGCCCGCACGGTTCCCTCGAGCGCACGACCGAACCGGGTGACGTCGACCTCGGCGATGAGCGGCAGCGTGTACGCCTCGCTGAGTCCGAGTCCGACGAGCACGTCGGCGACGCGGCGACGCGCGCGTTGGCGATTCGTCAGACCGCCGTCCTGCTCGGTGGTGTGCGGCAACGTCCGTGGGATCGAGTCCAGACCGATGCGGCGCCCGACCTCCTCGACGATGTCGATCTCGCGCACGAGATCGGGACGGTAGGTGGGCGCGATCGCGATGAACGTGTCGTCGTCGCCCGCGATCTCCTCGACGTCGATGCCGAGCGGCCGGAGCGATTCCCGCACCCGGTCGCCGTCGAGATCGGCTCCGAGCACCGCCGCGACACGCGCCGGGCGAACCCGGATGCGTTCCCGCTCGACCTGCGCCGGGTATTCGTCCACCGCGGGTGGACCCACCGGCGCACCGGCCACCTCGGTGAGCAACTCCACGACCCGATCCGACGCGCGCACGACCGCGTTGGGATCGACGCCGCGCTCGAAGCGGGCGCTCGCCTCCGACCGGAGTCCGAGCCGTTTCGACGTCATCGAGATGCCCATCGGCGAGAAGTACGCGACCTCGAGGACGATGCCCGTGGTTCCCGCATGCACCTCCGCCTCGGCGCCACCCATGATCCCGGCGATCGCCTGCGGGCGCCGGTCGGCATCGCAGATGAGCAGGTCGGTGGGTAGGAGCTTGCGTTCGACACCGTCGAGCGTGGTGAGTGTCTCACCCTCGTTCGCGAGCCGGACCACGAGACCGGGCCCGCGCAGGCGGTCCAGGTCGAACGCGTGCGAGGGCTGGCCCCGTTCGAGCATCACGTAGTTGGTGACGTCGACGACGTTGGAGATCGGACGCATCCCGGCGAGCGTCAACCGGCGCTGCATCCACTCGGGCGACTGACCCATCGTGACGCCGATACGGCGGGCGGTGAACCGCGGTGCACGGTCGGGCGCGTCGACCGTCACCGAGATGTCATCGGCGTCGCCGGAGACGTCGACCGCCGGCTCGGGAACTCGGAGCGGCACCCCGAAGTGTGCGGCGAGATCGCGGGCGACCCCGACCACCGACATCGCGTCGGAACGGTTGGGCGTGACCGAGAGATCGAAGACCACATCGTGGAGGCCCAACACGTCGCGCACGTCGGCACCGAGCTCGGCGGTGTCGACGAGCGGCAGGATGCCGTCATGCTCGTCGCCGAGACCGAGTTCACGCGACGAACACAACATCCCGTCGGAGACCTCGCCCCGGATCTTGCGTCGTTCGAGCTTGAATCCACCCGGCAGCGTCGCACCGCTCGGCGCGTACGCGACGACCATGCCGCCGACCACGTTCGGGGCGCCGCACACCACGGTGCTGGTGCCGTCGCCGAACTCGATGTCGCAGAGCTGGAGCTTGTCGGCGTTCGGGTGCGGCCGGACCTCGATGATCCGGGCCACCCTGACGCCGGTGATCTCGGCACCCGGCGCATCGAGCGCCTCGACCTCGAGCCCGAGCCGGTCGAGCGCCTCGGCGATTGCGCGCGCGTCGGCGTCGAGCGTGACGAAGTCGGAGAGCCAGGAGAGGGGGACGCGCATGAAATCAGTACCGAGAGAGGAAGCGAGAGTCGTTGTCGAAGAAGGTCTTGATGGGTTCGACGCCGTAGCGGAGCATCGGCATCCGCTCGATCCCGAAGCCGAACGCGAACCCCGTGAACTCCTCGGGGTCGATGCCGACCGCGACGAATACGTTGGGGTCGATCATTCCGCAGCCGCCGAGTTCGATCCATCCGGTGTTGGAACAGACGCGGCACCCCGAACCGTCACAGAACGCGCCGATGATCGCGAACTCGGCGGACGGTTCGGTGAACGGGAAGAACGACGGGCGCAGGCGCGAGGTGAGCTTCTTGCCGAAGTAGGCGCTGGTAAAGGTCTCGAGCGTTCCGGCGAGGTCGCCGAAGGTGAGCCCGCGATCGACCGCGAGTCCCTCGATCTGGTGGAACACCGAGGAGTTGCGGGGCGACGCGGCTTCGTTGCGGTAGGTGCGACCGGGGATCACCGCGTAGATCGGCGGGGCCTGCGACTCCATCAACCGGATCTGCACCGGAGACGTGTGGGTCCGCAACAACACCTGTTCGGGCTCGCCCAGGTCGACGTAGAACGTGTCCTGCATCGATCGCGCCGGGTGACCGGGCGGGAAGTTGAGCGCCTCGAAGTTGTGCCAGTCGTCTTCGACTTCGGGGCCCTCGGCCACCTGGTAGCCGAGGCTCACGAAGACGTCCTCGAGCTCACGCTGGGCCTGGGTGACCAG
>JBDUBS010000585.1:0-2366 GCA_040003875.1 Acidimicrobiia bacterium
GGCCTGCTCAACCAGGACCAGACGGTCTACGGCCAGGTGTTCACCGACGGTCGTTTCGACATCGGCCAGAAGGTCGATTTCCTGCGGGCCAACGTGGAGCTGGCGCTCGACCGCGAGGAACTGCGGCCCGAGCTGGAGAAGTTCTTGCTCGAAACCCTGCGTCGACGCGGCATCATCTGAGCCGACGCCCGCGCGGACGCGGGCTGCGGATCGGAGAACCACGGTGGAGTCACTCGTTGTCGTCCAGGCCCGGATCCTCGCCGCGGTCCCACACGCGCGTGCGGGCCTCGTGCCTTTGCGCGATTCGCGCGGCCTGGTGCTCGCCGCCGATGTCGTGGCCGGCGAGGCCGTCCCCCCGTTCGCCAACACCGCCATGGACGGGTACGCCGTGCGGGCGGCCGACACGGTCGACGCCCCGGTGCGCCTGACGGTGATCGGCGACCTCCCGGCCGGGTACGAGGCGAAGCATCCGGTGGGTCCGGGTCAGGCCATCCGAATCATGACCGGAGCGCCGATGCCCCCAGGTGCCGACGCGATCGTGATGGTCGAGCGCACCGAGCGGGCCGGCGACGACGGCGTCACGATCGCGGTCGCCGCGAGTCGCGGCGACCACGTCCGCGCGGCAGGAGGCGACGTGCAGGCCGGCGACGAGGTGTTCGCCGCAGGGACGGTGCTGACGCCCGCGCACGTCGGCGTACTCGCGTCACTCGGGTTTGTCGACGTCCCCGTTTACCGGCGGCTCCGGGTCGGAGTGATCTCCACCGGCGACGAACTGATCGAAGGTCCCGGCCAACTCGCGCCGGGTCAGATCCGCGACTCGAACCGGCCGATGATCCTCGGGCTCGTCGCCGAGGCCGGGGCGGAGGCGGTCGACCTCGGGATCGGTCGCGACGACGAAGCTGCGGTGACCGCGATGTTCCGCGCGGCCGCGGCATCCTGCGACGCGATCGTCACGAGCGGTGGGGTCTCGGTCGGCGACTACGACGTGGTCAAGGCAGTGCTCGACCGCATCGGCGGGTTGGAGTGGTGGCAGATCTCGATCAAGCCCGCGAAGCCGTTGGCGTTCGGGCTGATCGACGGCACGCCCACGTTCGGGTTGCCCGGCAACCCCGTGAGTTCGCACGTGAGTTTCGAACTCTTCGCCCGGCCCGCGTTGCGGCGCATGATGGGCTTCCCGGTGGGCGAACTCCACCGGCCGGTGGTGACCGCCGTCGCGGGCGCGCCGATGCCGCGTCATGCCGACGGCAAGCTCTACTTCGACCGGGTCCGGGTCCACTACGACGGTGACCATTACGTGGCGGTGCGAAGCGGGACTCAGGCCAGTAACGCGCTCGCGGGTATGGCCGGCGCGAACGGTTTGGCGGTGCTCCCCGACGGCCCCGGCGTCGGCACCGGCGATCCCGTCCAGGTAATGCTCCTCACCTGACGTTGCGCTCGACGCGTGGTATCGACGCCGGCGTGATTTGGGGTCAGCGCGGGGTGGGGGTCCTCCGGCTGGAGAGGACCATGGCGTACGCCACGGCGCCGCAGAGCAGGATGCCGATGCACGCCATGGCGAACACGGTTCCGGTACCAGATGGATCGGGCAGCGCGGCCGACGACTCCGTTGTCGTCGACCGAGCGGCTGCGAGCGCGACCGGTGCGGCGGCGGAAGCCTCACCATCACTCCCCGGCAGCAGCGGCGGTGAAGCCGCGCTGCCCGAACCGGTCGCGTGCCTCACGTCAGTGGCCTCCGTCCGAGGCACCGTCGCGGGAATCACGACCGGGATCTGAAAGGTGAGGTGGGCTGTGACGAGGGTCCCCCGATCCACCGTCACAGCCACCCCACGGACCTGACCGTCGGAACCAACGAGCGGAACGCCGCCGTCGACTGCATCCAGGTGGGCCGCCTCCGGGCCCGACGCAGTGACGTTGCAGGCGCTGCCGTCAGTGAGGTCAGCGATTTGAAAGCGGATGCCGCCCTGTCCGGGCACCGAGAGCGTGCGGCGCTCGGCCATCGCGGCACCCGCGATATCGATGTCGTCGGCGGTGGGAACCCGAGGCGTTTCGCAGGTGACGGTGATGCCGACGGTGGTCGCGACGTTGGCGTCCACGACGATGTTGACCGAGGTGCCGGCATCCGTGTTCGCCGCGCCTGCGACGCCAGCCGGCATCATCGTGGCGAGACCCGTGAGCAGACCGCCGGCAACACACGTGGTGGCGAACAGTCGGTGGGCTCGTGGGGAAGGCAGGCGCAAGAGAGAAACCTCGGGTACGTGGTGCACACAAAGACCGGCCCCATTTGGGTGGGGCCGGTTTCGCACTGGCTCCCCGCAGGCTGCTGCGACCATGTGACCGCCTGCGGATCAACGCCTCCCCGAGGAGTG
>JBDUBS010000622.1:0-2366 GCA_040003875.1 Acidimicrobiia bacterium
GTGAAGACGTTCCCGATCCGCGCCGGGCTGTTTGCCCAGACCGTGAACCGGGTGCAGGCCGTCTCCGGTGTCTCGTTCTCACTCGCGCGCGGCGAGACGCTCGGCATCGTGGGCGAGTCCGGATGTGGGAAGTCGACCACGGGCCGTTGCCTGCTCCGGCTCCTCGACGCCGACTCCGGTCACATCTTCTTCGACGGTGTCGACCTCGCGACCGTCGGCGGCAAGGACCTACGCAAGTTGCGGGCCAAGATCCAGATCGTCTTCCAGGACCCGTACGCATCCCTCAACCCACGGATGACGGTGCAGGCGATCATCTCCGAGCCGATGCGTATCCACGGCGCGTGGCGCGCCGGTGGCACCGAACGAGTGAAAGAACTGATGGCGACGGTCGGGCTCAACCCCGAACACGTCAACCGGTTCCCCCACGAGTTCTCCGGCGGGCAACGCCAACGCATCGGCATCGCCCGGGCCCTCGCGCTCGACCCTGACCTCATCGTGCTCGATGAGCCGGTCTCGGCGCTCGACGTATCGATCCAGGCCGGGGTGGTGAACCTGCTCGAAGACCTCCAGGCTCGGCTCGGACTCTCGTACGTGTTCATCGCACACGACCTCTCGGTCGTGCGCCACACCTGCGACCGGGTCGCGGTGATGTACCTCGGCAAGATCGTGGAGATCGGCGACGCCGACGAGTTGTACGAGCACGCCGGGCACCCGTACACCCAGGCGCTGCTCTCGGCCGTGCCGGTGCCGGATCCGCGCAAGGAACGGGCGCGGAATCGCATCGTGCTCGAAGGCGACGTGCCCTCACCGGCCAACCCGCCGTCGGGCTGTCGTTTCCGCACCCGCTGTTGGAAGGCGCAGGACATCTGCGCGACGGAGGAGCCCGCGCTCATCGACCGCGGCCAGGGTCACCCCGTCGCCTGCCACTTCGCCGAAGAAGCTGCCGTCATCTGAACCCGCAACCCCGCGTTCTCGCACCCGTGCTGCACGCCAGGACGTGCAGAACGCGCGTCGGAATTCCTCTGGACATCCGGACGCAGCGCCCGCGGCAGAGAGTCACGCGGCCGACGCACACACCGCGAGTTCGAAGATATGGCGCAGCGCACGGAAGCCCGCCGCGTTCGTCGTCGGCGTGATCTGGGCGTTGATCGACACCGATGTCGACGCCTTCCCGTCGGACGACGCGGCGATGAACTGGGTGTATCCGGGGGTGTTCCCGGTGTGGCCGTACACCACGCCGCAGCGGGTGCGGTAGCGGAAGATGGCGAGACCGGCCGTGTTGGCTCCGGGGCCGGGTGGCTCCGAATGGCCGTCGACGAACCGGAACTGTGCACGATGCGCGGCTGGGTCGGTCTCGTCACCGCGCGCGTACGCACGCACGAAACGATTCGCATCGGCGGGCGTCGAGACCACGCCGCCCGAGGCGAAGGTCCAGCCGGCGGCGTACAGGTTCGTGACGTCCTCAGGTGGCTTCGGCGGAGCGAGGTCGTAGCCGTGCACCGTGGGTGTCGGTATCGCCGAGTCCGACGGCAGCGTCGTCTCGGTCAGGCCGAACGGCCGGGTCACGGAATCCGCGAGGGCGGTGGCATAGCTCTGACCCGTCGCGGCTTCGACCATCAACGCGGCGACGACGTTGTCGGAGTTCGAGTACTCGTACTTCGAACCGGGTGGAAACGAAAGTGCATCGCCCGCGTACGCCAGGAGCGCGACCGGTGTCGGCGGCGTCTGCAGTGATGCCACCAACGCATCCCGGAACGCAAGCGACTTGCTGAAATCCGGAATGCCACTGGTGTGCTGGAGCAGTTGCGTCAACGTGACCGCATGCCATGCCGACGGCAGGGTCGGGAGTACCGCTCCGACCGTGCTCGACAACTCGAGGCGGCCGGACTTCACGGTGGCGAGTGCGGTCGCGCCGCTGAACGCCTTCGCGACGCTGGCGACCCGGACGTGGTCACCGAGCCGAACGGGCTGCTTCGAACCGACGATTGCCGTACCGAAGGAATGGAACACCGGGGCCTTGGCGCCGCGTTGTACCACGACCGCGATCGCGGGAGGCCCGTCGGTCCGGGCCACGAATGCACGGAGTGCGCCATCGAGTCGACGATCGGCGAGCTTCGCCGCATCGCGCGTCGAGGTCGCCGCCGGACTCGAGGATCCGCAGCCCGCGATCAGCGCCAGTCCGAGCGGGAGCAGGGTCATCGATTGCCAGCGCCGTCGACGCACAGGAGCACTCCTCATCGTGAAAATCAGTGGACGGGAGCTTCGCACAGGACGATTCCAAGGTACACGCCACGTCGGGAGAGACGCGGAGGTCGATGCCGCCCCATCGACCGCACCGATCCCACGCTGATGGGCCGACACCGCGA